>JAAFJU010000075.1 GCA_013298165.1 Synechococcales cyanobacterium bin31.maxbin.ball.101
GGTGTATTTGGGCAAAAAGCAGCAACTGGTGGAGAAGGCGCTCGATCGGGCGCTTCCCATGCAATACCCTGAGACCGTCTTTGAGTCCATGCGCTACTCGCTCCTGGCGGGCGGTAAACGGTTGCGGCCTATTCTATGCCTAGCCACAGCGGAACTGATGGGGGCCAGCATTGACCAGGCCATGCCCACAGCCTGCGCCCTGGAGATGATTCATACGATGTCGCTGATCCATGATGACCTCCCCGCCATGGACAACGACGACTTCCGCCGAGGCAATCCCACCAACCACAAGGTCTACGGCGATGCAGTGGCGATTTTGGCCGGGGATGGGCTGTTGGCCTATTCCTTTGAATATGTGGCGCGGGAAACTCGGAATGTGCCGATCGATCGGGTCCTAGAGGTGATTTGCCGCTTGGGTCGGGCCATGGGGGACTTGGTCAGCGGCCAAGTCGTAGACATCGAGTCCGAAGGCAATGCCAATATCCCGATGGAAACCTTGACCTTCATTCACAACCACAAAACCTCAGCCCTCTTAGAAGCAGCAGTTTTGACGGGGGCGATTTTGGGTGGGGCGAGTGAACTCGATCGGGGGAAACTGTTGCGTTACGCGAAGAACATTGGACTGGCGTTTCAGATTGTGGATGACATTTTGGACATCACGGCCACCAGTGAAGAATTGGGCAAATCCGCTGGAAAAGATCTCACGGCTGAAAAAGCGACCTATCCTAAGCTCTGGGGTCTAGAAGAATCTCGACGGCAGGCACAGGAATTGGTCAATCAAGCTAAAGCCGAAGTCTCCGGCTATGGTGAAAAAGCCTTGCCCTTGATGGCGATCGCCGACTACATCACCGCCCGCAAGAACTAATCGATCGCGCTGCATCTGAACCCTTCACCCGCAACCCCCATGCAATCCCTAGGCTCCGTCCTGAATAATCACGTTCTCATTGTTTCGTTAGCGTCTTGTGTCATTGCTCAAGTGAGTAAAGTCGTGGTGGAGTTGATTCACCATGGCAAATGGAATTACCACGTCATTTTTGAAAGTGGGGGAATGCCAAGTTCCCATTCGGCGTTGGTGACGGCCTTGGCGACGGATATTGGGTTACGAAAGGGGTTGGAGAGTGGGGAGTTTGCGATCGCGACGGTGTTTGCGATCATTGTGATGTATGACGCGGCGGGGGTGCGGCAGGCGGCGGGGAAGCAGGCGAAGATTTTAAATCAAATGATCGATGAGCTGTTTGCGGGTGATCATCATTTGACGGAGATTCATTTGAAGGAGTTGCTGGGGCATACACCGTTTCAGGTGTTGATCGGGTCGATTATGGGTGTGGTGATTGCTTGTCTTTCGGAAATTGGGAGTCGCGGGTAGGGTGGTCCTTACGGACGCAAGCTACGGCTCCGCTCACCCTACGACAATTCGAGGGCTGAGCGGAGTCGAAGTCCGGCGTTATTCAACCCAAGACTTTGCCATCAAATTCGCTAACTTATAAACAATCCTTGCACCCACATTTCCATCCCACTCCGCATCACCCACCTCACACAGATCATACCCAATGATCCTCCGTCCACTCTTCACCAACTCCCGAAACAAACAATAGCTCTGCTCCAGCTCTAACCCACCCGGCACAGGCGTTCCCGTATTGGGACAGAGCTTCGGATCGAGACCATCAATATCAAAACTAATATGCACATTCTGCGGCAAGGGCGCAATGATTTCACGGCAAACTTCAACCCAGGTTTTACCCGAATACAACTGCTGCTGAAGCGCCGCATCATAATGGGCAATCACCCGATCGTCGCTCCCCTTAATTAAATTCACCTCATCCTGGCAAATATCCCGCAATCCCACTTGAATCAGTTTTGTAATCTGTGGAATATCCAACGCATTGAACATAATCGACGCATGGGAATATTTAAAGCCCTCATAGGCATCCCGCAAATCCGCATGGGCATCAATATGCAAGATTCCAAAGTCTTCATACTGTTCAGCTAACGCTTGAAAATAGCCCAACGGCGAACTGTGATCACCGCCAATGACCGCTACTTGTTTGCCAGCTTGCAGGGCTTTTCGGGTCCGATCGTACAACCAAGCATTTACCCCTTCACAGGCTTGATTAATTCCTGCCAAAACAGGCGTTAGATCGGGCGATTCACTTAAGGATTTTCCCTGTTCTAAGCGTTCAATGATTTGGGCGGCTTGCGATCGGTAATGGGCATTTTTATCCAAGATATCCTGCGGAATCTCCGCCATAAAAATGCCCTGCTTCCACCCATCCGGATAATCAAAATCATACAGATCCAACTGCGGAGAAGCCGCCAAAACCTGCGCAGGGCCTTGGGCTGTGCCTGCCCGATAGGACACCGTCACCTCCCAAGGCACCCCAAACACAATCAAATTCGCACTCTCATAATCAAACGGTAAGCCATAGAGATTGCCATTGACCTGCCCAATACCATTGGGGTCATAATCCTGTAATTGACTTCCCATAAAACCTCGATTGATTGAACCTGACTGAACCTAATAGTTACTGATTGATCATCTTACGGATATAAGTCGGCAAACTAAATGCCGCTGTATGGACATCCTCGTTGTAATAGCGCAATCCATTCTCCTTTGCAAAAGCCGCAGACTTAGCTGCATCAAAGTCTCTCAAAGGATGAGGACCATTCTTTGAACAATAGGTCAAACTCCAAAGTCCCGTCGGATAAGTCGGAATAAAGACCAAATAGCAATGCACCTGATCATCCCCAAAGACCGATTTCAAACAGGGATTTAATTCTGTGAATGCTTTGGGATTAAAGGACGGCGATTCGCTTTGGACCGTAATGACGCCACCGGGACGTAGAATGCGATGGACATCTTCGTAGAATGATTTTGTAAAGAGTCCTTCAGACGGTCCAACGGGATCCGATGAGTCAATAATCACCATGTCGTAGGACTCATTCGCAGCATCAGTGACGAATTTAATCCCGTCATCAATGAGCAACGTCACCTTGGGGTTGTCAAACGCCGAAGAGATCGTTGGTAAAAAGAGCTTAGACGCCCGCACCACAGCCTCATCGATTTCCACCATGACCACGGTTTCAATCCCAGGGTGGCGCATCAGTTCGCGGATCGTCCCGCCATCGCCCGCACCAATCACCAACACATTTTTGATGCCGGGATGGGTCAGCATCGGCACATGGGCAATCATTTCGTGATAGGCCGCTTCATCCCACTCCGTACACATGACCATGCTGTCGATCGTCAGCATTTTCCCGCAGCTATGGGTATCAAATACTTCAACGGTCTGGTAAGGGGACTGTTCCTGAAAGAGCCGATCGCCCTTAAATCGAATCGATAGGGCAAGTTCGCCATTGCTATCGGTGAGCCACTCATGGGGCTGTTGTTGGGGAGATGCTGGCTGATCAGGATAGCTCATGGGTCTTCGTCGCCTCTAGTGGAATAAAATACCAACGCTTAAGCATACGATGTCAGTGCCACCGACTCAAGATCGCACGATAACAAAATAGACACAGTTTTTGATTTTAATCTAAATCTACGGCCAAATCCTCGGGTTCAGGGGGCAGATTCTCCTGCGGGTGATCTTTCACATAGGCTTTGACCCGATCGCTCAAAGCCGTCCACTGTGCGATGTTGAGCTGTTCTGCGCGAGCTTGACCCGTTTGGCCGAGGTCTTCTAGCAATTGACTGAGTTCTTCACTCGAAATCGTGCTTTTCAAATTATTCCGCAGCATTTTACGCCGACTCGAAAATCCCATCCTGAGCAAGCGTTCGAAATACTGCGGATCTTGGGCGGGAGTCGGAGTCGGTCGAGGCTTAATCCGAATCACCGCCGAATCCACTTTGGGCGGTGGCTGAAAGGATTTCGCGGGGACATCGAAGAGAAATTCGCAGTCCGCTAAATATTGCACCCGAATGGACAGCGCCCCATAGTTTGAATTATTGGCATTGGCGCAAAGCCGGAGGGCGACTTCCTTTTGGACAAGGAGGACGATCGACTCGAAGGGGTTGGGGTTGGGGTTGGAAATGGTGCCGAGGAGCTTTTCGAGAATGGGTCCGGTGATGTTGTAAGGGATATTGGCGACGACTTTTTTGGGATTCGCAAAGTTTGGCAAATCCTTCAGCATGTCATCGAGATCCATGCTTAAAAAGTCCCCTTGGAGCAGTAAAAACTTCTCAACTTTTCCTAGTTTTTTAGCGAGGAGTTCGCACAGGGTCCGATCGACCTCAACCGCTACAACAGCCGCTGATCCATCGATTAGAGGCCGCGTCAAAATCCCCGTTCCAGGGCCAATTTCCAAAACCCGATCGGTCGGCTGAAGTTGCGCGGAGGTGACGATTTTTGCGAGGGCTTTTTCACTTCTGAGCCAATGCTGGCCAAACTGTTTTTTTGTTTTGATCACTGTGCTGCGATTGATCCTCTTGTGTATTAGGTTAGAATCTCTGCCGAACCGCCCCCCGGCCCCCAATTCTGGGGGAGTCAAACAATTCATAGCCCCCAAAATATAGCCCTTACGGGCATCTAAGAAAGGGGGTTTGGGGGCCTTAGAGTTGGGGGAATTTAGTATAAGCCTAAAACTTCCCCCTTCCCTGCCACAATTTCACCAATGCGGTAACTTGCCAGGTTCTGCGCCTTGAAAAAGTCGATCGTGGCCTCCGCTTCCTCTGGAGAAACAATCACGATCATGCCAACGCCCATATTAAAGGTGTTGAACATCGCTTCTGCATTGACATTCCCAACATCCGCCAGCCACTTGAAAATCGGCAAAATCTCCCAAGCGGTCGGGTCAATCTGGACCGATCGTCCTTCCCCCAGACAGCGCGGCAAATTCTCTGGCAATCCCCCACCCGTGATGTGGGCAATGCCCTTCAGAGTCAGACTAGACTTCAACGCCGCCAGCACAGGTTTGACGTAAAGCTGGGTGGGAGTCAGCAGAACATCGCCTAGACTTTTTCCCCCCAGCGCCTCAGGCCGATCGTCCCATCTAAAGCCCCCGTCACTGATTATTTTTCGAACCAAGCTAAATCCATTACTATGAACGCCGCTGCTGGCCAGGGCGATCGCCACATCCCCCACCTTAATTTTCTCCGGATCTAAAATCTTGCTTTTCTCAACGATGCCAACACAAAAGCCCGCCAGATCATATTCTCCCACTTGATAAAAACCCGGCATCTCCGCCGTTTCTCCCCCCAAAAGCGACGCGCCCGAGAGTTCACAACCCTTGGCAATTCCTTCTACGACTTGGGCAAGCTGCTCGGGTTCCAGATGGCCTGTGGCTAAATAGTCGAGAAAAAATAAAGGCTCAGCCCCGCAGCACAGGACATCATTCACACACATGGCGACGAGATCAATGCCCACGGTGTCATGGCGATCGAGCTGGTGCGCTAACTTCAACTTCGTCCCGACCCCATCGGTCCCGGATACCAGCACGGGTTCTTGATAGCCCGTCGGCAGACTAAACATCCCGCCAAATCCCCCCAACTTCCCCAAAACTTCAGGGCGATAGGTCTTTTCAACGGTCTGGGTGATGCGCTTAACAAAGTCGCGTCCTGCTTCGACATCAACTCCGGCTGACTTATAGTCCATAGTGATAGTGGTGGGGAACGTCGAGTTTTGTGCGTTCGCTATTGTACTGTGCGATCGCGCTCCACAGGCTTTAACAATCTCTAATAACCGCGAACTTGAAAATTGTTTTCAAAAAATATAGTTTACAAACGTTTTCAATCCCTGACAAACGCACGGATACTTTTACAAACTCAGTATATATTCGTAGTCCGAAATACCTTTTCAGCAAATGAATTCGTTTTAAGGTGGCGTAGGTTTAAATCCGAAAGTAGTTTAATCAAAACCAACCCGGAAACACACCGTCACAGCCTAAATTTCCAGATTTTTTCTGTAAATTTTTCATGAAGCTCAGATCTTTTCTTTTTCGAGAAGAGTAAGAAAATTGTTGCCCTGATTCAGTTTTAAGGCACAATGAATTGTAAAGGAATCGTAAAGTTTTGCGGAGTGCGTACCTTCACTAGATACGTAATTGCAAAACTTCATGTTAGTCTGATGCAGTTCCGAACTCAGAGAATGAACGCGGACCGGGTACGACTTGTGAGTCTATGATTTTAATTCTCGATCATGATTCTCCGATGGCCTTTTCCTGCGATGCGCTTCCCTTGAAGCTATCATCCGGGGTTGAACTAGTCCGATCGCGTAGCCCCGTCCCAAGTGCTTCTTCACACTAAGGACAGTATGAACAACTCAATTTCTGGCAGTTTGGGCTTAATTGCGACTTTATTCTCAATTACGGCCATCACTGCACAACCCCAAGCTGGTCTTGCACAACCTAAAAGTGCAAGTTTGGAAGCCAAAGTCGCCAAAATCGCGCAGGCAACCCCAGCAAAATCCACCGACTCCGATGCCGACGCGCTAGGAAAAATCGGTGAACAACCCGCTCCTGGTCAACAGCAGACCAAGACGGACATTGTGGCTAAGGTCCACACCCACGAGATTGGTGGTGTTCAGGCGGCGACTATCTACGTCCGCAACATCCCAGTTCTCACTTTCACAATGCCTCAGACCGCTAGCAATGGGACCAAATTGGGGACCTCGCAGTCTGAAGAGGTTGTGACCCGGAAGTCTAAGGCTATCTCTAGCGAATCGATGGATTCCACAGGTGGGTCTTCTAAGGTTTCTGAAGCTTCGACGGTTCAAGATCCAACGGCCCGTGCCAGTGCGATCGCCGCGAAACTCAATCAGCTCTACCAAAGTGGGGTAGATGCTAAGCAGATTTCTGTCTCTTGGAAGTCTGAAAAGAATTCCTCGTCTGAGCAGTATGTCATTAAGGCCGATCGCAGCGACGTCGTGACGATCGATGCCCAGACCTACTCTCCTGACACCAGTAAAAATCTGGAACGGGATGCACTGCAAGTGACGAACCGTCTGCGTCGTCTCTTGGGAGAAGCATCTCCCGTCAGTCAGGTAGATGGCAAACCTAAAACAGTGATTGCGACAACCTCGTTTTCCTCCGGGACTGCACTTTCGTCTACTCAGGGCTGGGCCTCTTGGTATGGTCCAGGATTTGATGGAAATCACACCGCAAGTGGTGAAATTTTTAATCAAGAAGCGATGACGGCCGCCCATCCATCGTTGCCCATGGGAACCAAGGTTCGGGTGACGAATTTGGATACTGGACGCACGGTCTTGGTGCGGATTAACGATCGCGGTCCTTACCACGGTGGTCGCATTTTGGATCTCTCGGCAGGTGCTGCTCGGGTGATCGGCGTGATGGACTCGGGCGTTGCTCCCATTCGATTGGAAGTGATGGGTCGTTAGGATTTTCTAAGGAATTAGAATTTTAAGATCAAGTCAAGGTTGAGGCTGACCCGTTCCTCACGCTTTGATTGAGAGTTTATTAAACGGGCCTGAATCGGAACATTAACGATCGGTTTGAAGCATGAACTGCTTTGGACCGATTTTTTATGGGTTTGAGAGGATTTGAGAAATCGGATTTTCCATCAGTCCGATACCGTGGACTTTGCTAACGCAACGCGATGCGAACGACTCCGCTCAGCCCACTAGATCCCGAGTTGAGGACTGAGCGGAGCCGAAGTCCGATTTCCAGATCCCGAGTTGAGGACTGAGCGGAGCCGAAGTCCGGCTTCTTTTTAAGTTGGCGGGGTAAAGCCTTGGAGCGATCGGCCTTTTTCCCCATCCGTTAAGTTCTTAGACTGCATCAGCACCTGAAAGTTCCCGAGTCCCATGGGATTAATTAAGCGATGGAGCGCCTCTCGGGTTTGGAGCCGATCGTTGATTTCGGCAATATTTTGGGTTTCCGTCTGGCTCAGAGCGGCAATGCGATCGCCGATTCCCAGGAGCATTAGGAAAAAAGCCTGCGTCGTCAGTCCCACTCGGTTTAACCCAACTTCACTGCCGCAAAGTTCGAGAGTCGTGAAGTCTACATGGGCCGTGATGTCCTGATCGCCAATATTCTGGTAGGGATTTGAGGTGACTTGGTGCTGGTAGTAGCACTGCAAGGTGCCTTCCCGGCGCATGGGACTGTAATAGCGATCGGCGCTATAGCCATAGTCGATGGTGAGGACATATCCTCGATGGAGCCGATCGGCAACTGTCTGGATCCAGTCGATCGCATTGAGATTGACTTCAGTGCGATAACCGTCGGGATATTTATCAAAACTGAGGTTCAGCCGATCGAAATAGTCCTGAAGTTTTGGAGTCGAAAGGGGCGCAAAAAATTCGACAACCTGTTCTTTTTCAGGTTTGACATAGACTTCCTGAAGCTGCTGATGAAGCCACACCACTTGATGAACGGGAAAAGCATCCACCAATTCATTGGAAATAAAACAGCCCTGAATCGAGTCTGACTCCAGGTCATCCCAAGTACACCAAGTGACCAAATCCGCCCGCGCTTCCATATAGGGCAGCAGTCGCGAAGTTAAATGCTGACGCTGGGCGCGTTGTAAGGTGGACGATCGTTCAATGATGCGGTATTTCAGGGTATTGAAACAGTCGGGGGAAATTCGGGCGATCGTTTTTAAAATGTCAGCGGCTAAAATCCCCTGTCCCGCGCCCATCTCAACGATTTCAAACCCCATGGGTTTTCCTAAAATGTCCCAGCAATCTAAAATTTGTCGTGCCAGACATTCCCCAAAGGCGTCACTCAAATGGGGCGAGGTATAAAAGTCACCTCTCGCACCGATACTTTGAGCTTGGGTAATGTAGTAGCCGTGAGTCGGATGGTACAGCGCAAGATCCATAAATTCTGCGAAAGAGAGAGACGATCGCGCTTCGATCGACCCCTGATGATCCCATATCCATCCAGCCATGCCTCACCCCGCAATCCCAATAGCCATCAAACTCGTTACAAAAATGGCGTAAATAATCACCCTACGATAATCATCTACGCCATCTACAAATCTTGTCCAAAATCGTAAGCTAAGCAACAGTCTTAGGAGAAAACCTAACCGATAATTGATACATCAATTTGTCGAATCTTTCACGAGCTTACGCAAGAGCAGGTTCTACTGCTTTAGCTGGACGGGCAAAGCTTTCAGAGTCAAAGGCGACGGTGAAGTTACACTGAGGCTTGGTGTTTTGAAGGGCTTTGATGTAAGCATCAGCATCGTTGCGACGACGAAAACGATTGATGGGGTTACGCAGTGATTCGGACTCAACTTGATAAACGATCCAAGGAGTCAATTGTGCTTGATATTTCATGAGGGATCTCTAGGTGATGTGTTCGGTGAAAAAGCAAACTTCAATGAATTAGCGCAGTGGACAAATCAATTCCACTAGATGTCAGAAACATCTAGTTCACGCTAAATAGCAAAACCAATAGCCAACCTCATCATCTATTCAGTAACGCGAACCCAAAACGAATCGAAACGTTGGTGGGGCGCACCGGGGAAGAGCGAGATTTGGCGAGCACTTGAAAGGAATGAAAGTATTAGATACCGTGCATTTATCCTAGACAAGGAATCATTCACGAGAAGAATCAGAAAAGACAGGACCATTGAGGTGCGATCTAGGAATAGTTCAAGAACTGATTAAGAACATGAACGATCGGACTCACATTTCCCTTTGCGTTTTTAAAACTTTAAGTTAACCTAACCAAATTTGATTAAATCTTAGTCTCACAGTTTACGCAAGAAGTATGTGTGTACTATTTTGTGAATTCCGGACTATTTTGGCTTTGTTTACTGAATTTTCTAGGCGTTGCTGGGACAAGTTGTGGCTGGGGATCGCCTAGACTCGTTCCATTATGCGGAACTGGGGGGAAATCGGGGGGGTGCGATCGGTAAGGTTAAGCTTTTCAGTACATTGTTTCGTTTTAGGTGTATCCGTTACGTTGAAGGGGATTTCTCTCAACTGCACAAGCCTTGGCCATAAAAAACAGGCTTAGCCATACAGCTAAGCCTGTTTGATTTTTGTCTTTTAGGGCTGTTGTTCGCTCAGCATTTAGCGATCGACAGAACCCATCACCACATCAACGCTTCCCAAGGTGACAAATAAATCCGCGACCTTCAAGCCTTGGACCATTTTGGGGAATGCCTGGAGATTGTTAAAGTCCGCTGGACGGATCTTCAAGCGCCAAGGGTACATGTTGTCGTCGCCCATGATGAAGATCCCCATTTCTCCGCGTCCCGCTTCGAGACGAACGTAATGTTCGCCCTTAGGGATTTTGAAGGTGGGGGCGATTTTTTTGGAGACGTATTGGAAGTCAGGACCGTCCCATTCGGATTTAGGTCCGGCCATCATGCGTTGCGCTTCCAAGTTTTCGTAGGGTCCGCCGGGGATGGCGGCGATCGCTTGCTGAATGATCTTGGTGGACTCGCGCATTTCCTGAACTCGCACGGTGTAGCGCGCTAGGCAGTCGCCTTCGGTTGCCCAAGCGACATCCCAGTCGAAGTCGTCATAGCATTCATAGTGATCGACTTTACGCAGATCCCACTTCACACCGGATGCCCGCAGCATGGGACCGGAGCAACTGTAGTTGATAGCATCTTCGCGAGACAGAACGCCAACGCCTTCGAGACGACGACGGAAAATGGGGTTATTGGTAATCAGCTTTTCGTATTCATCCAGAGCCGGAATGAAGTAGTTGCAGAAGTCCGCACATTTTTCAAACCAGCCGTAGGGCAAGTCAGCAGCGACGCCACCCACGCGGAAATAGTTGTTGTTGACCATGCGGTACCCGGTGGCCGCTTCAAACAGGTCGAGAATCATTTCTCGTTCCCGTAGGGTGTAGAAGAAGGGGGTTCCGCCGCCGAGGTCGGTGATAAACGGTCCTAGCCAGAGCAGGTGATTCACCAGACGGCAGAGTTCCAGCATGATGACGCGGATGTAGCTGGCTCGACGGGGCACAGGGATCCCAGCGAGTTTTTCCACGGCATTGACGGTGATGGCTTCGTTGTACATCCCGCCGTAGTAGTCCCAACGACTGGTGTAGGGGACGTACATGATGGTGGTACGGTTTTCGGCAATTTTTTCCATGCCTCGATGGAGGTAGCCGAGGACGGGTTCACAGTCGATGACGTTTTCACCATCCAATGTGACGACGAGCCGAAAACATCCATGAGTGGCTGGATGATGCGGTCCCATGTTGATGACCATGGGTTCGGTCTTGGTTTCGATCATTGGCATGATTGAGTCTTCTCCCCTTCGATCGCGATCGCTATTGATTACGTGATTACGTCATGTATGAATAATTATACGGTGATCTCCGCGTCAGGTGAGCAGCTATCCGTTAGCTCGTTCAAACCGACATTCTATGGAATGGATAGATTGATTGGGGATCGTGAGGGTGATACCCATGAGGAGAAGCAATTCTCGGGCTAGGAGCAGTCGAAACGCTGGACTGAATTCAGTGGGAATCGGTTGTTTTTCTCCAGGGTTGAGCTGCGGTAGCTCGGGTAAGTCTGCGGTGGGCTTGGTTAAAACACGGAGCGTATCTTCCCATTGTTCGGCGGGCAGTTGATCCATCAGCGTCAGACTGATTTGAGGCTGGGTGGTGAGATGGAGGACGATCGACCCTTCTTCCATGGCTTCGATCGATCGGCTGATCAAGATCGTCAAGGCTTGTTGTAGGTAGAGCGGGTCGGCCTGAATCAACACCTCATCGTCCAGCATGGGAATTTCGAGTTTGAGGTTTCGGTTGGCGGCGAGGTGGCGGGTCATGAAGTAGACCTCTTGAAGGACAAGGGCGAGGTCTACGGTTTTGGTTTCTAGATCGAGGCGACCGGATTGAAGTTTTGAGACTTTAAGGACTTCGTCGAGCATCCCAATAAATTTCATGGCCCCATCGTGGGCGAGACCGATATATTCCTTTTCTTCTTCGGGATCGTCGCAGAGTCCTGCTTCGATCATTTGTAGACTGCTGATCAGGGCATTGAGGGGCGATCGGAGTTCGTGGGAAGTGCGAGAGAGAAAGCTGCCTTTGAACTGGGCGAGATCCAAGGCGGCATAGTAGGCGGCTTGTTGGATGCGATCGGTTTGTGGGCGATCGGTTGGCTCAGGTTTGATCTCAAGTTTGGGCGTAGAATTGGAAGTAGGGCTGGACTTCGGGTTGCCACGCCAGACAATGAGCAAAAGCCCGATCGCGATTCCTGTTAGGGTAGAAAGCCAGTCCATAGCGCCTCGTGTTTTGGGACAGGATCGATAAATATTTTTAGCTAGATACTATCTTGGCAAAGTTTGGACCGATTGGACTGATAAAACTGCTGTAAACCCCCTGCGATCTGGAGGCTGTTGCCATGATTCCTGACGAACGCCCCCCAACCCCCAAGTCTGGAGCCTTTGATTCAGTGAAACAGGCGCTGAAATCTCGCATGACCGATCGGGGGATTCCGAGTCTGGTGGCATTGAGTGTGAAGGCGGAGGTGTCGATCGGGGCGGTGAAGCGATTGCAGAAGGGTCAGGTTTTGGCGATGCAGGTGCAGACGGTGGCAAAACTGGCGCAGGCATTGGAGATTTCGATCGAGGATTTGATTCATCTGGGGGATGATTCGGTTCTTTCGTGGGCTTCGGCTCCGCTCAGCCCACTAGAGTCCGAGTCAGAGGCTGAGCGGAGTGATGAGTCGAGGGCTGAGTTGAGGGCTGAGCGGAGTCGAAGCCCGGATGGGGAGATGGATAATAGGAATGAGTACGATCGCCTCCTTCAGCAGTTCAACCAACAGGAAGCCCATCTACAGGAACGCTTTCAACGGGAAACCTTGCAAATTCTTGAACCCTGGTTATTGCAATGGTCCGCCGCTGCCCATGCCGCTCAAAGCAATCCACAACTCACGGCAATCAAACTGTTGCCCCTCCTACGCCCGATCGAAACACTGCTGAGCCAGTGGGGAGTGATGCCGATCGGTTCTGTTGGTGAATCGTTGGAGTTTGATCCGATGCGACATCAGGCAATGAATGGAGAGGATGTGGCGGTGGGGACGATCGTGCGAGTCAGGTTTTCGGGCTATGAGTATCGGGAGCAGGTTTTACATCGGGCTAAGGTGGTAAGGGTTTAGGTCGTGGGGGTTCGGGGTTTGCTGACGCAACGCTACGCGAACGACTCCGCTCACCCCACGAGATTGGCAGTGTGAGATTCAGTTAGGGATGAAATTTTAGGCCCCGTTCTGGAATGCTTCACCAACGATCGTATTTTTCGATACAATAGCGAACCTATAGAATTAGCTAACGATTCAACGCCATCACCCCATCACCCCCCATCACACCATGAGTCAGCGCACGCTTTTCGATAAGGTCTGGGATTTGCATACTGTCAGCACCCTGCCCTCTGGCCAAACCCAACTGTTTATCGGACTTCATTTGATTCATGAAGTGACGAGTCCTCAGGCGTTTGCCATGATTCGGGAGCGGGGCTGGAAGGTGCTGTTTCCCGATCGGACGGTGGCCACGGTGGATCACATCATTCCAACGGATAACCAAGCGCGTCCATTCAAAGATGCGATGGCGGAGTCGATGCTTCAGGAATTGGAAAAAAATACCAGTGAGTATGGCATTCGTTTTTACAATGCTGGATCGGGCAATCAAGGCATTGTGCATATCATTGCGCCGGAACAGGGATTGACTCAACCGGGAATGACGATCGCTTGTGGCGATAGCCATACTTCAACCCATGGAGCATTTGGGGCGATCGCGATGGGGATTGGCACCAGTCAAGTGCGCGATGTGCTGGCGTCACAAACCTTGGCGTTGGCGAAACTGAAGGTGCGTAAGATTGAAGTGAATGGTGCATTGACGCCCGGTGTTTATGCAAAAGATGTGGTGTTGCATATCATTCGGAAGCTCGGGGTCAAGGGCGGGGTGGGCTATGCCTATGAGTTTGCAGGGACGACCTTTGAAGCAATGTCTATGGAAGAGCGCATGACGGTGTGCAATATGGCGATCGAAGGTGGTGCGCGATGCGGCTATGTCAATCCCGATCAGAATACCTATGACTATTTGAAAGGGCGTGATTTTGCGCCGCAGGATGGTGATTGGGATGGGGCGATCGCTTGGTGGAATGGGTTGCGCAGTGATGTGGATGCAGTATATGACGATGTGGTGGTGTTTGATGCGGCATCGATTGCGCCGACGGTGACTTGGGGCATTACACCGAGTCAGGGCATTGGTGTGGATGAATGCATTCCGACGCAGGATGAATTGCTGGCGGAGGATCGGGTATTGGCGCAGGATGCCTATGCCTATATGGATTTGCAGCCCGGTCAGGCAATGGAGGGAACGCCGATCGATGTTTGTTTTATTGGGAGCTGTACGAATGGGCGAATTTCGGATCTGCGGGAGGCGGCGAAGATTGCGCAAGGGAAGCATGTGGCAAATAATGTGAAGGCATTTGTGGTGCCCGGATCTGAGCGGGTGAAGCTTCAGGCGGAGGCGGAGGGATTAGATAAGATCTTTGTGGCGGCGGGGTTTGAATGGCGGGAGCCGGGTTGTTCGATGTGTTTGGCGATGAATCCCGATCGGTTGGAAGGGCGGCAGATGAGTGCGTCTTCGTCGAATCGGAATTTTAAGGGGCGGCAGGGTTCGGCTTCGGGGCGGACGTTGTTGATGAGTCCGGCGATGGTGGCGGCGGCGGCGATTAATGGCCGGGTGATGGATGTGCGAAGGGTGATGTAGGCTTTGCGTTGGGGGGCGCGGGATGCGCGCCCGTACGGCGATTGGGGGAATTGGGCGATCGCCCGATCGAGAGGAATGGAATATCGCGCTAGAATGGTTGGAGAGTTTGAATGCTTATTTTTGATTTACGAGGGTTCTATGGTTGCGATCGCTCCTAAGATTCAGTCCCCGCCTGTATTAGCCCAAACCATTCCGCCTGTTCCAACGATTCCTGAACAGCGCATTACTTATTGCGATCGGACTTGGGAGCAATTTAAGCTGATTGAACAGGGATTAGAGGGATTAAAGGTCAGACTCTTTTATTTCGACGGGAAAGTTGAGATTTTAATGCCGGGTAAGCTGCACGAAGTATTCAAAACAATTCTTGGAATTTTGGTTGAAGCCTTTTTATTTGAGCAAGAGATTGAATTTGTAGGAACAGGTTCGATGACATTCAAGGCGGAAGCCTTGGCCTCTGGAGAGCCGGATGAATCCTACGAAATTGGGGATTTCAAATTGGTGGTCGAAGTAATTTTTACTCGGAGCAGTCTTGATAAATTGGGACTCTATCGGACGATCGGGATCCATGAAGTTTGGTTTTGGGAAGATGGGGTGCTGAAGATTTTTCATCTTCAAGATCAGGGTTATGAACAGGCCGATCGCAGTCAAATCCCTGTACTTTCTACCATTGACCTAACTGTTTTAGCTAAATGTATTTTGATTGGGGAGACGTCTTTTCTTCAAGCCCGTAAAGAATTTCTGGCTGCACATCCTAAGCTATCCAGTTAGTGCTCAGCCCATTGCTGCTGAAATCCTACTCGTTCCAAGGCCCGTTTCATGGCTTGATTAATGGGATATCGCTGTCGTCCGATCGTCGGATCGATCGCCTCCAACTGCATCGCCAAATCTGCAAAGTTCGGCGCAGAGAGTCCGGCTGCGATCGCCGCTTGAGTTTGAACAACAGTCTCCGGTTGCGTCACCCGATGCACAGCGCAAACCGCCAACTCAGGCACCCCAGCTTTATTGCGCACCGTCCCAAACCCAAAGGTCCGACAAAGCAAAGGCCGCCCTTGATATTGCAGGCATCGACCATTCCCAGGTTGCTCAGAATCCGCCTGATAAAACAAACAAGTATCCCGCGTCGGCTCCGTAAATTGCGCTAACCAAAATTCGCCTACACCTTGTTGAAAGAGGTCGATCGCCAACGGTAAACAATCCAATACCGTCACCTCAATATGGGCATTATCGCAGCACTGCCCACAACCCGAAGGACAACGCAGTCCCGTTACAGATTGAAAGGCTTGGGTCTCGCGATCGATCTCACTAAAGAGATTGCTAACTTGATTAGCAACATCGGTCTTCATAGAAAAAGTTTAAGCAGTTCGCCGAATACCTTAGGATAATTTTCTAAAAATGTCCATATCTTGGGATAGACGATCGGGTTAATCTGCCGGAGGATGATCACCTGTTATTCGTAAAACTCGTCGTAAATTAACAACTCGATCGCGATTTAATTTTAAGGTTGCGATCGTTGATCGACCTGTTGAGGTGAGTCCAATCATGGTCTGAAAATCATTACTCCAAGCAAAATGTTCGGACCAAACTTGTAGGCGAGGATGATACAGTGGAGCCATCACGTTTAAGTCGGGATCCAAGCCTTCAACCTTATCGTACTTATGATTGTTGCAGCCTTGACAAATCAACGCCAGATTTTCTAAGACACTTCTTCCGCCTTTAATCCTTGGTAAAATGTGATCGATCGCAAAGGGTTGAGGTGAGAAACAATCGGGGCAAGCACAATATTCACAATATCCTCTGGCTCTTTCTGCCACGGCTTGTCTCATCTTCGCCGTGACGTACCTAGGCATAGGATGGCTCCGGTAGGTTCAATTCACGCATCATCGATCGCATGTCCAGTCCTCGCGACTGTGCAAGAGTGGAGAGTGCCGTCATGCGTTGAACGTTTAAGTCTTCAACTTGTTCAGTGAGTTCTAAGAGTTCATCGTATTCAGCCGATGTCAGTGATGCTTCATCTCGTTTACGAATCAATTCATCCCAACGCGCTTGAAGTTCAGGGAGAAGCGATTGGTGAATGGTCTCCAATAGCGTATTTTCGGGCAATCGATCGCAGGCTTGCCGCTGTCGATGAATCGCCGTAATTTGCATGACGAAATCTTCTAGCTCCTGAGCCGGAAGCTGGCTTGCTGCTTGAAGTAAGTCTGTTTGCGTCATGATAAGTCGTGCTGATTGACTGCTTTCCTCAGTTTAGCGCATTCCTTTACGAGCGAACGATCGCCACTGTAAGGTCCCCCACATCCACCCCCGAGCCAAAAAATCGAGGGCTGAGCGGAGCCGAAAAATCGAGGGGTGAGCGGAGGCGAACCCCTACCGATAATTCGTGAACTGAAGTGCCACCGGAAACTCCTCTTGCTTCATCCGCAGCATCACCGCCTGCAAATCATCCTTCGACTTCGCCGACACCCGCACCGCATCTCCTTGAATCGAGCCTTGTACCTTTTTATACTCATCTCGAATCAACTTCGTGATCTGTTTAGCAATCTCTTGGCTGATTCCCTTTTTCAATGTCACCTCTTGACGAATGCGATTCCCACTCGCCGACTCCGGTATTCCATATTCAAAAATCTTCAATGACAAATTCCGCTTCGCGGCTTTCTGCGACAAGATATCAATCACAGCCTGCAACGTCATGTCACTGGCCGTATTGATCACCAGCATCTCTTCCTTGAGTTCCAGCGTCGTCGCCGTGTCCTTCAGGTCATAGCGACTATTTACATCTCGACTGACTTGATCGATCGTATTCACCAATTCCTGACGATCGAAATCACTCACAATATCAAATGAAAAACTAGAAGCCATGTTAGAAACCCTCCCTGAGCTATAAAATCAAACCTGCTATCTTAATCCTAACCCGCCATGCTTTGAGTCACACTCGCAAACATCAACGAAAAAGCACAAACCGATCCGATCGCAAACATCATCGATCGAAGCAATGGAATGTTCGCAATATAAAATACAGGAAACAGCACCCGCGCCGCCACATGGGCCATCACCTGAAGCCGCACCGTCTCATTCTCCACGCCCGAAACGTACGCCATCAGAGCCGCCGCCGTAAAAATCGCAAACGCTTCCCAAGCATTTTGATGTGCCCAATTGGCCCGCTTTGCCCAATCCGGCAGCTTATCGATCATCGCCCGTGGAGCCGAAATATCATAATCATTCGTCACCCGCGCCACGGCAACCGCCAGAAATGGCAAATACACTAGGAACGCCTCAACCGCGATCGCCCCCAGCAATAAGGTCTTCATCGACAAACTAGAAAACAACATTGCCACGCCCTAAACAGTAAAAACTAAATACAAGAAAATTCTCGTCTTCGTCATAAGCCCGATCCCCCTAAATCCCCCTTAAAAAGGGGGACTTTGAAGAAGCATTATGTCGCTATAGTCTTATCCACCATAGTCTCACCCACCTCATGTCCCCCCTTTTCAAGGGGGCTAGGGGGATCGGGCCTCAAAACGCAGTCCTTAATCCAAATAGAAAATCGTCACCAACTTGCGCTGCTCCTCCGCATCCCGACAAGTCTGAAGCAATGTCCGACTATCGTGAAACGCAAAACAAATTAACTGCTGGCAGCGTGAAATAATCTCCTGGTTACACATCGAACTCGCCTCACCCAGAGACAACTCATTGTTATCCGGATGCTCCACTAGATGCATCACCATCTCCAACTGCTCCCGAGACTCACGGGGTTGCCGATCGAGACTCTGAGGCAAAATCACCGTCAACAAACTCGGATCAGCGCGCAACGCCCCCCGAATCACCGCAAAATTCGTCCCCGTGGACCCCGATGTCAAGACTCGATTGCCTTCGGAGACTAGGGCAAAAATCATCATCTCAATGAGCTTTTGATGGGTAATCGGGACATGGCGAGAACCCAGAATGGCAATTCGTTTCGATCCAGTTTGCTGAATCGAAGCAAGCTCTTGTAAAAAATCGTCTACCTTGGGTAGATCAAGCGACTGGCTCAAGGTGGGATGCGGCTGAAACGACATCGGCATTCTACCAGAACATCTCCTATCCGAGAACTCCCGATTTGAGAGATGATGATGAAACAATCCGTTTTCCTGCTCAAACCCACGATTCAAATTAACTAAAAAATAATGCCCACTGCCCAACGATCGTGGTCCCAATGCGTCCAGCACACCGCCCAAGGATTTGACACTACCCCCCTTCAGACGCTCTCTGGCTCTATTCCCACTGACCTCCGAGGCACCCTCTATCGCAATGGACCCGCCAGACTGGAACGATCGGGTCGTCAAGTCGGTCATTGGTTCGACGGGGATGGCGCAGTCCTGGCCGTCAAATTCACAGATACTGGCGCAGCGGGGACTTACAAATACGTTCAGACCGCTGGCTACCAGGCCGAAGAAAAGGCCGATCGCTACCTCTACAGCGGCTACGGCTCCCATGGTTCTGAGTCCTGGCTGGGGCGCTGGAAGGGACTAAAAAACGCCGCCAATACCAGCGTCCTTGCGACGACGGACAAGCTTCTCGCCCTGTGGGAAGGCGGAATGCCCCACGAAATGGATTTGGAAACCCTGGACACCGTCGGACTCAATGCCCTAGACCAACTCACGAGCAAAACGCCCTTCTCTGCCCACCCGAAAGTCGATCCGAAGACCTACGAAATCTTCAACTTCGGCGTCAGTTTCGGACCCAAAACTCAGCTTCACCTCTACCGCTGCAATCCCCAAGGCACGATCGTTCAGACCCGCGCCCACGACCTCAAAGGAGCCACTATGCTCCATGACTTCGCCCTCGTCGGTCGCTACTTAATTTTCTGCCTACCGCCCTTAAAACTCGATCTTCTCCCCCTCGCCGCCCGTATCAAGACCTTCTCTGAAGCCTTGGTTTGGACGCCTGAACTCGGGACTGAAATCCTTGTCTTCGATCGCAACACCCTCGAACTCGTCACTCGCTTCACCACAGAACCCTGGTTCCAGTGGCACTTTGGCAACGGCGAAGAACGATCGGACGGCACCGTTTGTCTCGAACTCATCCGTTACGAAGACTTTCAAACCAATCAATTTGTCAGAGATATTCCCCAAGGCAACGCCGAGCCGATCGTCCCCAGTCGCCTCGTCCACCTGCAATTTCAGCCCACCGCGACCAACCCACTACTCTGCTGGGAAACCCTCTGGGACCGATCGTGCGAGTTTCCCACCGTCAATCCCCATGTCGTCGGCAAGGCTTGGCGCTACAGCTACTTCTCCACCCACCGCCCCGACGCAAAACCCGGTGAACTCTACGAAGCCTTTGCCCGCCTCGATCGACAAAGCGGGCAGGTCACGGTCTCCGATTGTGGTCCAGAACAGTACATCTCAGAAACCCTCTACGCCCCCGGCCATAACGAGCGCCACAGCCAAAACGATCGGGGTTGGCTACTGTCCACGGTGTACAACGCCCCTGAACAGCGCAGCGAAGTCTGGATTCACGATGCCGCCAGTGACTTAGCGGAACCGATTTGCACAATTGCGCTGCCAGAGGTGATTCCCTTGGGCTTCCATGGGACTGTCCACGGTGTACAACGCCCCTGAACAGCGCAGCGAAGTCTGGATTCACGATGCCGCCAGTGACTTAGCGGAACCGATTTGCACAATTGCGCTGCCAGAGGTGATTCCCTTGGGCTTCCATGGGACTTGGCGATCGGCTTAAATACTTTGCGCCCGCTTAGATGTTTGTGCCCTTTGAGGGGATACTGGATAAGCATTGCGCCCAAAATCACCTGACGAAAGCCACCTGACGAAAGCTATGAAATCTTACTTAGCGGCTGCCATCCAAATGACCAGCCTGCCAGATTTGCACAAAAATCTGACCCAAGCCGAAGAACTCATCGATCTCGCCGTTAGACGCGGGGCTGAATTGATTGGACTGCCCGAGAATTTTTCTTTCCTCGGTGACGAACTCGCCAAAATCGCCCAGGCCGAAACGATCGCCCTCGAAAGCGAAAAGTTTCTCAAAACCATGGCCCAGCGCTACCAAGTCACCATCCTCGGCGGCGGCTATCCCGTCCCCGCAGGCAATGGCAAAGTCTACAACACCGCCCTCCTCGTCGATAAAGACGGCAACGAAGCCGCCCGCTACGAAAAAGTCCATCTCTTCGATGTCGAAGTCCCCGATGGCAACACTTATCTCGAATCCGCCACCGTCGTCCCCGGCACCTCCTTCCCTGCCACTTATCCCTCCAAAGACCTAGGGGTGTTGGGCTTGTCCATTTGTTACGATGTACGTTTCCCAGAGCTGTTTCGGCATTTGGCGCAGCAGCAGACCGAAGTGCTTTTTGTGCCCGCTGCATTTACCGCCTATACCGGAAAAGATCACTGGCAAGTGCTCCTCCAAGCCCGCGCCATTGAAAACACCTGCTACATGATCGCCCCCGCCCAAACCGGATGGCACAACAGCATTCGCCAATCCCATGGCCATGCCTTGATCATCGATCCTTGGGGCACCGTCCTCTCGGATGCCGGGACAGAACCGGGGTTTGCGATCGCTGAAATCTCCCCGAATCGTCTTCAGCAAGTTCGCCGCCAAATGCCGTCCCTGCGCCATCGGGTCTTTGTTTGAAGCCCTGTTTGAAACTATGCTTGAAGCCGCGATCGAGGGACTTGCCCGCTAATTAGCGGGCAAACCTAGGGAATTTGTATTAACCTAGTGTGCGGTACTGGGGCTGATGGGCGTATAAATACCCGCATGTTCTGTAAATCTCGTGTATTGCCTGCCACTTGATTCCTCACGTTGCCTCCCTTGTTCATGATTATGCTGTCCCGGCTCCCCGTGCGCTTCCAATATGATGTTTAAAAAGGCTTCTCTGTTTGGCTCCCTGGTGGCGTTTTATCTGGTGCTGTCGGCCTTGCCCGCCCAGGCTGGGAAATTACTCCAGTGGAACTTTGACAATCGCCAAAATCAATTGGAGTTCACCACCGATGAAGGGGTTCAGCCCCGCGCACAACTGGTGACAAATCCGACTCGACTAGTCATTGACCTGCCGGGAACGAAATTTGGGCGGAAGCAGTTGATTGAGCCGATCGTCAACGCCCCCGGTGTCCAGTCCCTGCGCGTCGGACAGTTCGACCCCCAGACCGCAAGGCTCGTGATCGAAATGGCTCCCGGCTATACTATTGACCCCACCCAAGTCCGGTTTGAAGGCGTTTCCCCCCGTCGTTGGCGAATTAAGCTGCCCACCCCCGTCCAGCAAGCCACCGCCCCCGGCGGAGACCCCACCAACGTCCCCGTCCCAGCCCCCAGCGGAAACCCCGTCTTCACCCCACCCCCCAGCACTCGCCCGCCGCTCCCCGGCCTAGCTCGCACTCAAGTTCAGGGCTTCCAAGTCACAGGCGATGGCTTCTTCATCCGCACCAGTGGTGAACTGCCGTCGATTCAGGTGACAAAAAGCTTCGATCGTCGCCAAATCTACGTCGAACTCCAAGGCGCAACCCTCACCAGCAACGCCTTCCCCGTCGATACCCTCGTCAATCAACGCGGCGTCAGTCGAGCCATCCTCTCCCAATCTCGCCCCAATCCCCCCACCGTCCGCCTCACCCTCAACGTCTCCCCCAACAGCGGAGAATGGCAGGCACGCAGTACGCCCGATGGCACTGGGGTGATCGTCATCCCGCAACTCAGCGACGTCCCACCCGTGGGCAATCCGGGCGTCGGTCGGCTTAATAATATTCAAGCCGTAGAAATCGAAGGCGATCGGCAACTGGTGATTCGAGGCAGCGATCGGTTGACCTTTAGCGGCAACTGGGACCGATCGACAGGCGGCTACCGCATCGTTCTCCCCTTCAGTCAACTAGCCCCCAACATTCGAGGTCCAGTACTGACGGCCTCCAGCCCTCTCCTAGAAGTCCGCCTTCGCAACGACGACCCCCAGACCGTATCCATCCTCGCCTTCCCCGCCTCCGGCGTCCAACTCGGCGAACTCAACCAACCCAACGCCCAAAGCCTCGTCCTGCAACTGCGACGTAGCGGATTTCAACCCATCCCCGTCCCGAATCCCACCTTCCCCCGTCCCCGCATTCCCGCTGGACGCCAAGTGGTCGTGATTGATCCAGGCCATGGTGGACCGGATCCAGGAGCCGTCGGAATTGGCGGGATTCAGGAAAAAGAAATCGTGATGGACATCAGTAATCAAGTGGCGGCGATTCTAGAGCAGCAAGGCGTTTCGACCGTGTTAACGCGCCGATCGGACATCGACCTTGATTTGGCTCCCCGAGTTGAGTTGGCGGCACAAGTGCAGGCGACGGTGTTCGTCAGTATCCACGCCAATGCCATCAGCATGAGCCGTCCCGATGTGAATGGGTTAGAAACCTACTACTACGACAGTGGCTACGATCTAGCTCGCAGCATTCACGCCAACATTCTGCAAACCGCCAACATTCGCGATCGGGGGGTGCGCAGTGCCCGCTTCTACGTATTGCGTCGGACGTCCATGCCATCTGTCTTAGTTGAGACCGGATTTGTCACGGGAGCGGAGGATGCGGCTAATTTAAGAAATCCTAGTCATCGCCGACAGATGGCAGAGGGGATCGCCCGTGGTATTCTCCAGTACATCCGAGGCGGTCGCTAGGAAGCCAGAGGATAATTATCCGTGACCTTTGTGAGGATCGAGTGTGAGGAATTTGCCCATTGGTGTGTTTGATAGTGGGGTTGGAGGCTTGACGGTCTTACAGGAGATCTATCGCCAGCTTCCCAATGAATCGGTCCTCTATTTTGGCGATACCGCCCGGTTGCCCTACGGGACCCGATCGCCGGAAGAGATTATCTTGTTTGTCAGAGAGATTCTCTCTTGGATGATTCGTCG
>JAAFJU010000225.1 GCA_013298165.1 Synechococcales cyanobacterium bin31.maxbin.ball.101
CACTATCGGCCTGACCTAGTTCTCACGGGCGAGTACTGGCGGTTGCTACTCGCGATCGGCCTCAAAACCTTACTGCCCGCTCATCGGTATCAAGCATTGAAAGGCCAGCTTTACAAGGTGCGATCGGCCTTTGGCAAAGCTTCTTCTTGAGCAATAGCCTGGGCAATATTGGTGGGGAGTCCATCGATACTGACTTGATTTTTATCCTTCCAGTATTGCTGAATGCCTGCTTCTCCTTTTTTCTCAGCCCATTGCAACAGTTCGGTCCGATGACCTTGAAAGTCATATTTGGGAACGCCCATGCCGCAGGAGCTTTGGGCAGATTCGACCTTGAGTTGAATAATTTGTCGGGTCCCAGGCAGCAGGTCAAACTGCGAAATCAATCGGTCCCAATCCGGATCGCCCGATCGAATGACGTTTCCTTGACCATACAGCCGCACAATCCAGGGTTTCGCTTCAAATCCACAGAACATAATCGTCATGCGTGGATCAACCAAAAGGTGCGCGCTTGTTTCATTGCCGCTACCTGTAAGATCTAGATAGGCCACCGTCCGATCGTCCAAAATGCGAAAAGTATCGATGCCCTTCGGAGAAAGATTCACCCGACCTGTCTCGATCGCAGTCGCCGTGAAAAACATCTGCTGCTGCCGAATAAAATCTTGCAATTCATCAACAATAGTTTCGTAGAATTTAGCCATAGTTAGGTAACACGAATATGATGTCAGTAGGACGATTCAATGAAGAGTAGAGTACTAGAGTTTCTTACGGCAGTAACCGTTATTTGTGTCACGCTTATTTTCATTCGCGAAAACTATCTCATTCCTAGGAAGCTTATCAAGGACTCTATTTCTCCAGATTCACGCAATAAAGTTGAATTCATATCCAAAGGATATTGGGGAACATCGTCCATTGATATTACTTCAGAAAATCCCTCTAAAAGAACGACCACCATTTACTCAGAGTCCGGCAACGAAGTTATTTTTCCTGATGATTTAAATATTTTCTGGAGTAAAGATTCATCCGTTTTTTTGGCTGTATCTGAACGAATTTCTAGCATTCCTGCACAACTTAAGAAATCATCTTCAATCAAATTAAAGTCCGGCGAAAATTTAGTTTTGATGTATGACATACCCAATAAAAAACTGCGTCACAATTTGTACCCACAATCTAACGGCCTAGCTAATGATCTAGAAGTCCAATTTCAGATTAATGACATCAAGCAGATTGAATGGCTTGACTGCAACATATGTCGCTAATTTTCATTCTCATTCCAAATCACAGATTTAGAATGAGACTATGGGCAATTTTTTGTAAAGTATTAACCCATTACCTGTGTTGAGCAAGCCATCGATCGAGATCAGCAATCGAATTAAAATCGAGTAATGCTTCACCAAGGTCTTCAAGTTGTGCGATCGACAATGTCGTGATCAGATCAGAACTGGATCCAATTTTTCGATTCAACAGACGGCGGATGAGCGATCGTTGCCGTTCTAAGGCTTGTTTTGCTTCTTCAGCACGCCCCTCTTTGATTCCTCGATCGTAACCAATCCGTTCTCCAGTTGTAATGTATGGCATCTTTCGATCCTCCTCATAGGCTTTTAGCTCTTGCCAAAACTCATTCTCTAGGGGTTTCGGTAAACTTAAAATCCAGTCGATAAATTTGTAAAGATTCAGAATGTCTGTCTTATTATAACCAGATTCATGAAGACTCCGGACCAGCCGCATCTTCCAGATCTTCCGGCTGGATTTATCTTGTTTTGTCTCCTGCATCTTCAGATGCGCCATGATCACCCAAGCAAATGGATTCTGGCTTGCCTCTAATTCGTCCCAGCGATCGCGATAGTCCAACAACTTCGCCGTACTGAACTCAAAATTGAGCGAAGTCCCGGGCAACGAAAATCTATAACTATGCGGTCGCCACTTTTTATCAGCGTCACAGAGAACGACAAGACTAGTGGCAGGTTGACCAAAGTAATCCAAAATTCGCAGCGCGTACGTAAAAATCCGATAAGCAAACGAGCTTTCCCGTGAAGCTTGAATTTCAACGTGGACAAGTAAAAAGATGGGTTTGCCCTGCTTGCGATAAACCTTGACCAATAGATCCGCAAACCGCTTTCCAGTCAAGGCATCAGGTGCAATTTTACCAAATTCTTTATCCAGAAATTCAATGGGTTTAGACCAATCAATTTCACAAGCAATCTGCGGAAATAAAAGTTCCATGCCTTGCCGATAGTAAAGCCTGAAAATCTGCTTCCAAGGGGCGTCTTGTTCGTCTTGCTGTGTTTTTTGAACCATGTTTGATTACGAGTAGCAAACTAGTTCGATCGTATCATTCTCCAACGCCGTTGGAGATTCTGGTATTCTGAAACGGAAAAGTGACGCAGGAGCCGCAGGGTTTGAGTATTATGAGCGAACAAGATTTACTGAAAAAACAAGTCGGTTACGCGGCAGCCGATCGCGTCAAGTCCGGCATGATCGTCGGTCTCGGAACAGGTTCGACCACAGCCTTCGCTATTCAAGCGATCGGCGAACGCCTCCAGTCCGGCGACCTGAAAGATGTCAAAGGCATTCCCACGTCCTTCCAGGCGATCGTCCTCGCCCGCAAATACGGAATTCCCCTCGTCGGTCTTGATGAAGTGGACCACATCGACATTGCGATCGACGGCGCTGACGAAGTAGACCCCAATAAAAACTTGATCAAAGGCGGTGGCGCAGCCCACACCCAAGAAAAAATCGTCGATTCCCTCGCCGAGCAGTTCATCGTCGTCGTCGATGGTTCAAAACTCGTCGATCGGCTCGGATCCACCTTCCTCCTTCCCGTCGAAGTCCTCCCCATGGCCGTCGCCCCTGTGAGTCGTGCGATCGAAGCTCTCGGCGGCAAACCCGAACTTCGCATGGGCGTCCGCAAAGCAGGTCCCGTGGTCACAGATCAAGGCAACCTAGTGATTGATGTCAAATTCGACAACATTCCTGATCCAGTAGAACTGGAGAAAACGCTCAATAACATTCCTGGTGTTCTTGAAAACGGCTTGTTCGTCAATGTCGCCAATCTGGTTTTGGTCGGTGAAATTAAAGACGGTAAAGCGATCGTCCGTGAAATCTAAAGGCCACGTTCTCCAGCCGGACTTCGACTCCGCTCAGTCCTCAAGATCTACGTGGGCTGAGCGGAGTCGTTCGCGAAGCGTTGCGTCAGCAAAGCCCAAACCCAAGATCTCCGTGGGCTGAGCGGAGTCGAAGCCCAAACCCCAACCCCTCTCGCTATCATAGAAACCGAACCCCATCACCCGCCCAACCACGATCGCCATGCAATATCGCCGCTTCGGACGCACTAACCTCCAAATGCCCGTCTTCTCCTGCGGTGGAATGCGCTACCAACATTCCTGGAGCGACCTCCCCGAAAAAGACATCCCCGAAGCCAACCAAAAAAATCTCGAAGCCACCATCCTCCGCGCCCTAGAACTCGGCATCACCCACATCGAAACGGCTCGCGCCTACGGCACCTCCGAAATCCAACTCGGCAAAATTCTCCCCACATTGCCCCGCGACCAAATCATCGTCCAGACCAAAGTTGTCGTCCTAGACGATCCCAAGAAATTTCTCGATACCTTCAACCGATCGCTCGAACTCCTCAATCTCGACTACATTGACCTCCTCGGCATCCACGGGATCAACCTCCAAAGCCACATCGACACCTGCCTCGCCCCCGGCGGCATTCTCGATATCGCCCACCAACTCCAACGCGAAGGCAAACTGCGCCACATTGGGTTCTCCACCCACGGACCCACCGAGGTCATTGTCAAAGCGATCGAAACCGACCAATTCGACTACGTCAACCTGCATTGGTACTACATAAACCAGACCAACTGGGCCGCGATCGAAGCTGCCACCCGACACGACATGGGCGTCTTCATCATCAGCCCCAGCGACAAAGGCGGAAAACTCTACGAACCACCCCAAAAACTCGTCGATCTTTGCAAACCCCTCAGCCCCATGGTCTTCAATGACCTCTTCTGCCTCAGTCATCCCCAAGTTCACACCCTCAGCCTAGGTGCCGCCAAACCGACCGACTTCGACGAACATATGAAAACCCTAGATTTGATTCAAAATGCAGACGAGGTTTTGGATCCAATCTTGCAGCGCTTGGACCAAGCAGGCATCGAAGCCCTGGGCGAATCTTGGTGGCGCAACTGGCAAAAAGGCTTACCTCGCAACGAAGACACCCCCGATCGGCTCAACATCCCCATGATCCTCTGGCTCCGCAACCTCGTCCTCGCCTACGACATGACCGACTACGCCAAAAGCCGCTACAACCTCCTCGGTAACGCCAGTCACTGGTTCCCCGGTAGCCGCGCAGAAGATGCAACAAACTTCGAGCAGTTCCGCCCACTCCTCACCCAAAGCCCCTTCGCTCAAGATATTCCAAGATTTCTCGCCGAAGCTCACGAACTGCTGTCCGGGGAGACCGTTCAACGGCTAAGTCAGAATGACTGAGCAAAGATACTTAGGCCGATCGGAACGATTAAGAAAGACGATGCTACAATAAGAAAAGATACAGACTGTATAGTGTGAAACTACTTGTGACCGAAGTTGTGGCTCTGGAAATTGGAAAAAATCGAAAGTTCTCAAGATTTTTTGTTCCAAAATTCAGTTTGCCTCGTATCCTTAAGCAGACTGTCGCTCAAAGAGCGCTCCTCAAAACCACACAAAACCCCCACTAATCACTTTAAAGGGCTTACAAATCATGAAAAAGAATCTTTTGGGTCTTGCCGCAGGTTGTATTGCAGCGCTCTCCCTCACTGCTTGTAACGAAGCTCCCACACCTGAAGCCGCTCCTCCTAAGCCTCCAGTCGAAGCCGTCAAACAAAAGGCTGGCGCTGCTGCTGATAAGGTGAAGGGCGCTGCTGATAAAGCAGGCGAAGCGGCTGGTAAAGCTGGCGACGCAACCAAGAAAGCTGGTGAAGCAGCTAAAGGCATGGGCGGCGAAATGGGTAAGAAAGCAGGCGAAGCGGCTGACAAAGCAGGCGAAGCGGCTGGTAAGGCTGGTGATGCTGCTAAGAAAACTGGCGAAGCCGCAGGTAAAGCTGGCGAAGCTGTGAAGAGCGGTGCTGCTAAAACTGGCGAAGCTATGAAAGACGCTGCTACTCCTGAAAAGAAAAACTAAGTCTGACTTGACTTGACGGATTATGAAGCGTTCGGTTGACACTTTATAGTCACAAAAAATACCTCACTTAACGAAATCATCAAGGTTTCATTAGGTGAGGTATTTTGGTATCGCACGACTCTCACGATCGATGCATCAATTTTGCCTAGGAGCCTCACGTTATGTCCGGACTCAATAGCGAAGACCACTACATTGTCCTCGAAACCAATCAGCCCGAAATTATCCTCGAAGCAGCAGAGCTTCAGTCAAAACTGAAAACCCTGCTGCAACAGACGCCAGACCTCATTCCGATCGACCTTCAAGCGCTCACCCCAGACCAGCAAGTGCGATCGCTCCTCGATACTGTCTGCGAACTGGACATGGAGGCAGGGCAATACCTTCAGTGGTACGCTATCCGCCTCGAAAAATAGAAGCTAGACTCACGCTTTACATAAAGAACGTCCGCTTATTCGGCGCTTCAGTTTGAAACTCCAGATCCGCACATTCCCCTGGAGACGTCACGATCGCCACCTCCACCACATCCTCCTTCACCGCACTGGGAGCCACCTTCACCT
>JAAFJU010000332.1 GCA_013298165.1 Synechococcales cyanobacterium bin31.maxbin.ball.101
GCATGAGACGGTTGGTGTCCGATCGGAGTCCGTGCATTAATGCTGTAGCGCATTTGACATGCTCGGTGATGTTGTTGTCGAGTTTGATCAGGCCCGCTTGAATGTATTGCGTCAAGATCGTGGCTGTGGCCCGCGCATGGGGCCGAATGTCCACATATTCCGCTGTCAGATCATCCTGCAAACTGTGATGATCAATGATGATCGTGATGGGAATGTTGGCTTCGGTGAGGATGCCCATGAGCTGGCTGGTGGTGCCTTGGTTGTCGATCAGGACGAGACCTTTGTAGAGAGAGAGGTCCTTGGTCTTGACGGCTTGGATGGTCCAGCGCTGGAGGGGAATGCCTGTGAGCTTGACGAGGGCGATGTTTTCTTGGTGACTGAGGGTGCCTGCGTAGACGATGTCCGTGGGGATGTCGAATTTCTGGGCAATGAGTTTGTAGGTCCAGGCGGAGGAGAGGGCGTCGGGGTCAGGGAAGTCTTGCAAGACCACGACCTGACGTTCGCCGCGATGGCGTTCCATGGTTTTGCGGAATTGGTCGAGCTTTTGCTCTTGCTCGGGCGATCGCAGCATGTCGTAGGGCGATCGGGCGCGGTATTCCTGGTTGTAGCCGTTGCCGTTGAAGCCGTTGGAATGGGTCGATGACGTCGTGTCAAAGAAGGGGCGATCGACGCCGACGGGAGGGGTCTCTAGGACGGCTTCTTCTTGAAGGGGGTCCGCCGAACTCGTGCTGTCAGATGGCATAGGGTATTGGCTACAAAATGATGAAGATGTCGATCGTACGAGAATTCTGGCGAATGTGCTAGATATTACCTGAATTGTGACGCGATCCGATCGACTTGAACGAGCTTGAACCCGTCTGAACCGATCGCATCAGACCGTTACGCTGATCATGTCACAATCCACGGCAATAAAAAAGCCTTGAAAGATAAAATAGGTGTTCTTGAGGTTTTGAGCCTCAATTTCCAGGAGACGATGAATGAGAATTGAGGTTTTTCAATCCTCATATCGGGTTGAAACTGTAGATTATTCTCATTTTACAGGGGTTGTGATCGGACGATCGGGTGAATTGCTGGGATCCCGACTCCATAGTGTTGATTCAATCTTCAAGGTTGATTCGGACGGATGATCCCATTCTAGTCGGTTTCTGAGAAGAATGTAACGAGATGTAACAATCTCCTGATTTCATTAATAAATGTTGCGGCTCTGTGATCCCTTTGTTAGGGTGTGCGCTTCGGACAACACCACCCAAACAAGAGGCAATATTGGGGTCCGATGGTTTAGATTTCGCATTCATGTCCCTGTTGTACCGCTATTTCAACTTGTTTTCAGTCGGTAACGAAACTCCGAAAGAACGCTTTAAACGTTTAGTCGCTGGAGGCTACACCATGAATATTCAAGGAAAGACGGTTTTGATTACGGGTGCGTCCCGTGGCATTGGGCGATCGATCGCTCTGGAGTTTGCTCAAAAGAAAGATATTCAACGATTGATTATTGTGGCGCGATCGTCCGATCGGTTGGATGCGGTGGCGGCGGAGATCCGGGCTTTGGGGATTGATGCTGTTCCCATTGCGTTGGATCTGACGCAGCCTGTGGAGGTCAATATTGCGGTGGCGCAGGCTTGGCGGGATTATGGGCCGATTCATCTGTTGGTGAATTGTGCGGGGGTGGCGCATCAGGTGCCGTTTTTGCAGGCTCGGTTGCCGCAGATGCAGGAGGAGATTTCTCTGAATCTGATGGGGATGTATACGATGACGCGGTTGATTGCTCGCAGGATGGCGGTGCAACGATCGGGGACGATCGTGAATGTGTCGAGTCTCATGGGGAAGATTGCTTCTCCGACGATGGCGACTTATTCGGCGACGAAGTTTGCGGTGCTGGGGTTTACTCAGGCGTTGCGGGGTGAGTTGGCTTGCCACAATATTCGGGTGGTGGCGCTGCTGCCGTCGTTAACGGATACGGATATGGTGCGGCGGTTTCGGTTGTTTCGGTGGGTGATGCCGACGAGTCCGGAGGCGGTGGCACGGGCGCTGGTCCGAGGGCTGGAGCGGGATTCGTCGGAGATTTTAGTCGGGTGGCAAAGTTATTTGGCGGTGCTGGGAAACCGGGTTTTGCCGTCGATGATGGAGTTGATTTCTAAGTTGGCGGCTCCGTTGCCGGAGAGTGCTGAGGAGGCTAGGTTGCGGGAGGTGAGGGGGCATGGTTAGGAGATGAGGTTGGGGCCGATCGTCTTTTGGGGCGATCGGTCTTTCACTCAAGCCACACTATATCCCGTATCAGCCCTTGCATAGGCAGGCTGCAACCCCAAAATAATATCCGCGCGCGCAATCCCCAACGCCATCAATTCTTGGGCAATCAAACGATCGGTGTCATTGCGCTGGATCCAAACCTTGCCATC
>JAAFJU010000338.1 GCA_013298165.1 Synechococcales cyanobacterium bin31.maxbin.ball.101
CCAAAACAGGCTGCTGGTGAGACTTTTCCAAGACCTCCACGGCGAAGGTCTGCTGATTAACGGAAAGGGAGGTGCCCATAGAAATTACCGCTCAAAATCAGTGTTCTTTATCTTTGTTCTCTATTTTCTCTTGTCTAGCGCTCAATGGAGCGCTAAAGTTCTGAAGTCCGATCGGTTCCCCCTTAAATTATCCCATGCCTCCCGAAGCATCTTCCTCAATTCCTCAACTGAACGCTGACATCACCGACAGCAAAACCGACAGCGAAACCAACAGCAGCAGCGACTTTAGCAGTGATGAAACCCCCAGCACCATCACCGAAAGCCTCCTCACCCCAGAACCCGATGACCTACGATCGGTCGAAGACCAACGGACCTCAGCAGAGACTCCTACTGCCGCCGCTGAAAACGTCCCAACACCCGATCAAACCCCTCAAGACCCCAACCTCCAAGTCCGCCTCAAAACCGAAAAGGGGAACGTTTGGATCATTCTTCCAGCAGAAGTCAAAAAAGAAGGATCCACCGTCAGTTATGCCTGGAGTGAACTGATTCAACAAATTCAACAGCGGCTCAGTGGAGACTCTCGCACTTGGTCGCCCCAAACCCCTGTTCGCATCATGGCGGGCGATCGGCTCCTCGACACCACCCAAGTCCAAGAACTCGTCGCCGTCCTCAAGCAAGCCAACCTCAATCTCAAACGTCTCTATACCAGTCGTCGTCAGACTGCCGTAGCGGTGGCGACCACGGGCTATTCCGTCGAGCAGCATGTGGCTCAGCAAGTCCTAAAAGGCAAAACCGATGCCTCTGGAAAACCGATCGCCGATCCTCTCTACGTCCAGATGACCCTACGATCGGGTGCGGAGATTCGGCATGATGGGTCTGTGATTGTGCTGGGGGATATGAATCCCGGCAGTGCGGTGATTGCAGAAGGCGATATTCTGGTGTGGGGAAAGCTGCGGGGATTGGTTCATGCGGGATCTGGCGGGAATGCTGGGGCGATCGTCATGGCGACCCAAATGCAACCTGCCCAAATTCGGATTGCCGATTTTGTTGCGAGGGGTCCCTCCGGTGCGCCCCAGCAGTTTGCGCCTGAGGTGGCTTACGTCACGCCCCAAGGTAAAATCAGCATTGCTACCGCCCAAGACTTTGTCCGTCCTTAAGATTGGATTTACTCAAACCCTTGACTCACTCCACCCCTTCCCACGATCGTCCTGGTTGGACGTTAGATGAACGCGATGAAGCCTTTATTGAAGGCTTGATGCCGATCTGGGAGTGGCTGTATCGCCACTACTTTCGGGTGCAGACCTCTGGGTGGGAGAGCATTCCAGAGGGGCAGGTGCTGCTGGTGGGGTCTCACAATGGCGGTTTGGCGGCTCCGGATATGCACATGATGATGTACGACTGGTTTCGACGGTTCGGGATCCAGCGGCCTGTCTATGGCCTGATGCATCGGGAACTCAGCCAGAGCTTTCTCCCCGGAACGAAGCTGGCCGTCAAGTCTGGCGCGATTATGGCCCATCCCACCATGGCCCATAAGGCGCTGAAGTCTGGCGCGAGTGTTCTGGTCTATCCCGGTGGTGTGAAGGATTTGTTTCGGACCCATGACCAGCGCGATCGGATTTGTTTCAATGACAATGCGGCGTTTATCAAGCTGGCGCTGCGCTACGAAGTGCCGATCGTTCCCGCGATTTCCTGGGGTGCCCACGACACGCTGATTGTGCTGAAAGATCTCTATCCCCTGCTCAAACAACTGCATCAACTGGGTCTGCCTTGGCCGGGAAACATTGATCCCGTGGTCTTTCCCCTCTACCTGGGTTTGCCTTGGGGCATTGGCCTAGGACCTATTCCCAATATTCCATTCCCCATTCAAGTTCATACCCGCGTCTTGCCGCCGATTTATTTTCCACGGTACGGAGCTGCTGTAAAACGCGATCGGGCCTACGTTCAAGAGTGCTACCAAACCGTCTACACCAAAATCCAAGCGGGGCTTGACCAACTCAAACAAGAAGTCCTAAACCCCTGAGAAATACTTCCCTAACGATAGATCTATACCTATAGAAAGAGCAGAGAGTGGCATTGTAATCGATCGCTCTCCCTCTACAGGCTGATACTTATGTCGCAATTGAGACTGGCACAGTATTTATACTGAGAGGAATTTTGATTGGGGCTTGATTCTGGCGACTTCTGTATAAGGCTGCTGTGAGATTGGGTGAGCGGGGAAACCCAAGGATTGTGTTTGTAGTCGTTAATGGAATCTATAGGGCTTATGCCGTACGTAGTGATTCAA
>JAAFJU010000337.1 GCA_013298165.1 Synechococcales cyanobacterium bin31.maxbin.ball.101
CACTCGACTCCGGATAAGCCTGCTGATAGGAGAAGAAGATAATCGGCTCTAGATGGGCCAAGACATCCTGCTTCGTGAAATAAATCTCGTGACTACTCAGGTCAATGTTGGCGATCGCATAGCCACCACTGCCCTCAATATAAAACTCCACCGCCTCCCCTTCGAGATAGCGCTGAAACCAAGGAGCCTGCATCACAACCTCAGACTCGTCCAAGAAGTCAGCCCGCAAGCCCGACTTCAAAAGACTGTTCTTACTCAGCCGCAGATCGTAAGGCCGCTTCTGGAGTTGCTTAAACGGCTCATATTCTTCGATGTACCAAGCCTTGAGCGAAATAATCGCCATATCTCTGCCTCATGTGGGTTCTAACGGAGCCTCTGCACATTTTATACAGAGAATCCAGAGTTGGCACAGGAGTGATATAGTACTTATGATCTAGTAAGGATTCGATAAGTAAAAGCGAGCTTCACCGCGACCACTAGCGCGAGAGATTCGCCATATTTCCAGGCTTTTCGCCATCCATGGGGATGCGATCGTCAAAAACAACCACCCGTTGACTGGGATCCACCATATGCGTCTGTTCTTGCAAAATCGACTTCACCTGATTGGAATCAAAGCTCCGGCCAAATTCGGCCTGGAGATGAGCAACACGGGATTCCGCCTGCGCCACTTCACCCTGGACTTCCTTCAGCTTCAGGGACTGGGCCGTACGGTAGGGAACCAAATAAACCAACGTCGAAATCGCGATGGCACTCAATCCTAAATTCACACCTAAGCGAAGACAGGTCTCCGCTGCAATCACGCGGTGGTGACGACTGGCACGTTGAGGCTGGGTTTGTCTGCCGGGGCGACGCACAGGCGATCGACGACGTTGGGGTTGAAAATCAGGGAGAGCATTCATAGTGTCAAAATCACATTCATTCCCGGACGGAGGACGTTTTCAAGAATCGGTTGTGACGCTAGCACATCTTTCTAAGGTGACAAAGTAACTGACATCACGAATTCTATAATTTTTAGAAAATTTCAAGAATTGATGGAAGTCAATCACCATGAGAAAACATGATCGCATCCGATTCTCTGAAAAGGCTCAGAGCGGCTTGGTAAAGTAGATGCATTGATGCCTGATTAGAAAAACAGAATCTCTAATATTGATCATCAGTGGATCTACTTGAACTTCCTTTTTGTAAGAAAAACTAAGTTCCGATAGTGTAGCCTGCGATCGGGCGATCGGAAAACCAAAGTTTATCGCTCTAAAAACTCAATTTAGAGAAAAAAGAACCGAGATCTCCGCGCCACAAGCCCAATTTAAGCTTACCCAAAAGATCGATGACCACCTCAGGCCGATCGTCTCGTGTTTCTACGGATGCATTTTTCGTGACTATTCCGTGATCCCCGCCTCAAAAAACAAAACCGCTAAAATTTCCTTGACATTTTGCTTCAGGAATATTTTAGCGGTCTTGAAAAGTCATCTGAAAAAGTCAAAGGACCTTTTTGAAGGATGAGATCATCCTGGGGGCATTTAGTTCTTGTACAGTTCAGTCGAAAGACGGAACGCCAAGATACCGGGAATTAAGGCCACAAAAAGGGCCATCATGACTTGAGAATCGGTCATTGTAATTGCTCCTAGTGATTAAGCCAGTCCAAGACAGGCCAGAATGAAGGCCAATCCTAAGCCTAGCCAACTCCTTGATTAAACCCCATGACCTGAGGTTAGCGGAATCAACTTGTAACAAAAGGCAAAGAACGCCCCTTCGGTTGTCCGCCCTACTAAAGCCGAGGCACGGGGGGTCGGCAATGTTAGACTAAAACTCACCACCTTAATTGATGTCGCCTACCGAATCGCCTACCGATGCTGGAATCCTTTCATATCTCCGATTTGCTTAACCCGACTCAGCTCATTCCAGATCATTTCACCCCTCAGTCTTTTTTGATTCTTCCGGTGTTGGTGGCGTTGGAGGCGGTGCTGTCAGCGGATAACGCGATCGCCCTTGCGGCCATTACCCAAGGACTCCGAGATCCAAAATTAGAAGCCAAGGCCCTGAATATTGGTCTTTTTCTGGCTTATATCTTACGGATGGGATTAATTCTCGTCGCCTCCCAAGTGGTCAACCAGTGGCAGTTTGAACTGGCGGGCGCAGCCTATCTTCTGTGGCTCGTATTCCAACATTTCACATCTCCCGAGGAAGAAGAGGGCAGCCACACCGCGCCTCGATTTGCCAACCTCTGGCAAGCGATCCCCGTCTTGGCACTGACGGATTTGGCCTTTTCTCTCGATAGTGTGACGACGGCGATCGCGGTCTC
>JAAFJU010000107.1 GCA_013298165.1 Synechococcales cyanobacterium bin31.maxbin.ball.101
GACGAGCTGTTAATCGAATTTTAGAGCGGTATTGGTGTCTATGTTGAACTTGAAAAGCAGCCCAGTTACCCTGGGACTATTTGGGGCGATCGCCGCTCTAGGGCTTGGTTGTGAACTGGGTTTTGCACCTACGGCCCAGGCCAATCCTTACAATGCCTGCACCCGAGATCTCCGCAATGCAAAACTTGGGGATGAGGAGATCATCGCAGGCTGTGCCCAGGCCCTTCACCCCGATCACGTCGGAACTTGTGTCGCGCGCATCGTCGCCCCCACAGAAAATCCGATCGCCGCTGCAGCCGCTCTAGATGCCTGTCGCCGGGTGCGTCGGCCTTTGGATTTGGCGACCTGCGTGGGGGATATCCGTAATGTGGATGGCAAAGCGCCCATGATGGCTGTTTTGGATTCCTGTCGTCAGAGTTTATTGCCCGTTCGCTTTGGTCAATGTGTGGTGGGATTGCGAAATCAGCCCCTAGAAAAACCGATCGACCAAAACCTCACCAGTTGCTTAGATGCCTCGGACTATCGCAAGGATGTCCAACTCAGACCGCTGAGTGATTTGCTCGGGCCTTACACTGCACCTGCGGCTGACCCGATTCGATCGCAGCAGCCACCTATGCTGAATCCCATGCCCAACCCGGTGCCGAGTGCAATGCCGCCTGCAACCCCAACACCGCAGTTGTTCTAGGACCCAGAAGAACCGATCGACCCCGAAACCCCACCAAAACTCGTCAACGATCGAGTCTGGGTGGGGTTTCTAGTGAAAATTACTGAATTTTCAACAAACCACCAAAATTACAGAAAAATCGTCCGGAAAGTAGATCACAGGTCATGTATAACTATACATAACGAAAAATGCGCAATAAAAAAGCAGTCCCTACCCGGTTTGGACTGCCCTTGTGCTAGACAATTAGCTTCTCAATCTGTGTTTATAATCCCTCAAATCCCGGTGAGGAACATCCACCTTAAGGAAGATACTCAAAAACGGGTTTTCTTGCAATAGGGGGGTCTAACCCTCGATTTCTCGAAATTCCCTCAAAACCTCTTTTTTTATCCAGCGGCGATCGCAATTGCCGCTGGATAAATTTTATGTTCCTGAACTTGCAATCGAGCTTGTAACGTCTCCAGGGTATCGGTTTCAAGGATGGGCACAGCGGCCTGCATGATGATTTTGCCGCTATCCACCTCTGGCACAACATAGTGAACCGTGCAGCCCGTAATTTTAACCCCCGACTGAAACGCCTGTTCGATCGCCCGTCCGCCCTTAAAACTCGGCAACAAACTGGGATGGATATTCAGCACATGCTCTGGAAACGCATTGATCAGCACAGGCGTCACAATCCGCATCCAGCCCGCCATGATCACCCAGTTCACATTATGGTCTCGCAAAACCGCCACGATCGCCCCATCCAATGCCTCTCGGCTGGCGTAGTCACGATGGTTTAAGCACACCGCTGGAATGCCTAATCTCGCGGCCCGATCGACCACAGCAGCTTGAGGATTGTTATAGATCACGATCGGCACCTCAGCATCGAGCTGACCGGACTGAACCGCCTGGACGATCGCCTCAAAATTACTGCCGCTGCCGGAGGCCATGATGCCGAGGCGGGGGCGATCGTTGGTGGTTTTGCTGCTGCTGGAAGGAATTTCGGAATCAATAACAGGCGAAATCAGCGCATGTTGGTCCCAAATGGTCATAAATCAACTCTGCCAATGGATAAAGAATGAACTCAAGAATCGTTCAATTGCTTGTGTCCATGGAGGATTATAGTGAATTAAGTCCAATCAATTCGTGATTGCCATACCATTGAGGCCCCCTAACCCCCAATTCTGGGGGGACATGAACATTTCTCTAACTCTGGCTCCCCCAGAATTGGGGGCTGGGGGGCGGTTCGCCTGGATTTACTTTTCTGACAGCACCCACGCACCATGTCCTACGTCGTTGCCACCTTTTATAAGTTTGTCTCTCTCCCCGATTGCGAAACACTGCAGCGTGAGATCTTGGCCGCCTGTCAGCAACACCAGATCCATGGCAGTATTTTGCTCGCCCAAGAAGGTATCAACGGCACCGTCTGCGGCGATCGTCTCCGCCTCGACAGCTTTCTGGCCTACCTACGATCGGACTCACGACTCGCCGACTTAACCACGAAGGAATCTGTGAGCGATCGTGCGCCTTTCGATCGGCTCAAGGTCAAGGTCAAACCCGAAATCGTCACCCTCGGACGCCCGGACATCAACCCCAGCGAACGGGCCGGAACCTATGTCAAACCCCAGGACTGGAATGCTTTAATCCAGGATCCAGAGGTCTTAGTCATTGACACGAGAAAAAGTTTTGAAGTCTCCACGGGCAGTTTTGCCGGGGCGATCGATCCGCAGATTGAATACTTTCGCGACTTCCCCAGCTACGTCGATCGCAACCTCGACCCCAAGCAACACACCAAAGTCGCCATGTTTTGCACCGGGGGCATTCGCTGTGAAAAGGCATCGGCCTACATGCTAGAGGCGGGATTTGAAAATGTTTACCACTTGGAAGGTGGCATTCTGAAATACCTGGAAGAGGTCCCCCCCGAGGACAGCCTCTGGGAAGGCGAATGCTTTGTCTTCGATCAGCGCGTCTCCGTAACCCACGGCGTCCATCCCGGCAACCACGTCATCTGTGTCGCCTGCGGCTTCCCCGTGTCCCCAGAAGACACCCACTCACCGCTCTACGAACCCGGCATCTCCTGCCCAACCTGCCACGATCGCCAAACCGACGCCCAAAAACGACGAAACCTGGAGCGCACCCGACAGCGCCTCCAGGCCCGAACCCAAGCTAAGAAAATTCAAAAGAACGATCTTGATACCTAAATAAAATCTCTAAACGAGATCCCGAGACGAGGGGTGAGCGGAGCCGAACCCCGGACCCTGCCCATCCAACCAATCCAAAATTCGGTCCAACTCAGGAAGCGACACCAACCCGTACTGCCACAGCACCATGGGCATCAAACTAGGAGTCTGCCTAGCCTGCTGAAAAGCAAGATTAATAGAAGCTGAAGGAAGAGACAGCTCGTCACGTAAAAAACGCATTAGGGGATGATTGGTTAGTTCCATCAGATCGCTCCCGCTCAAAATGAGGCTTGATTATAGAGACATTTGAAATTTCAGGTAAATGTCAATCGTGAAGATATCGATATAAAAGTTGAGACAAGGTCTACAAACTGTATTCCAAAGAAACTTTTGGACAGATTGTTGAACGTATTCTGCCTTACTTTTTTCGAAATGACCGCTTTTTAATTATTTCGTTATCTTTCGATCGGAGTTTAGCCCGATCGGAGCTATCCTTTTCAAGACAAATATGTATCCTGCGGATGTGGCGGGGGGATGGCAGGGGAATGGCACGGGCATGGCATGAGGAAAACTAACGGTTAGGGATCTCCCTGAATGGAGGATGACTTCCGGGTCCGATCGGCCAAGATCAGCGCAATCACCAGGCTTGGGAGAATAATAGCTAACAGAGCAACCTGATTCAACGTCTTGTCATCAAAGGCTGAAACTTTAAACGAGGGCAGGACCGCCGTGATGCCAAATTTAATGCCACAGGCGATCGTCGCCGCCGCCCCAAAAAGTTTCGCGACCAAAAAGAGACTGGCCCGAGGCTCAGGATTCGCTGGAGTCAGAGACATAACTGTAAAGACCTGGATGCGTTTTAGGAATTCAGTGACATCATAGAAGAGTTGCGTGGATTTAATTTATGATTTCAGCTCCTCCTGATGCGGCCAACGTTGCTTTGAACGAAGACTTAGGATCTCCCTTGAGTCTGGTGGATGCGATCGAAGTCGTGATCGACAGTCTCGATAGTGACGACTCCGCCATGGTCAATCATGGACAGACGGGCCACCTGTGGAAGTTTCAATATGGCAGCGTTCAGGTCTTTGTCCAGTTGTCCGGCAGCACCGAAGATGATGTCCTGACCGTCTGGGCCAATGTCCTCAGTCTTCCAGTCAAAAATGAAGGCGCGCTGATGCGTCATCTCCTAGAGCTGAACTGGAACAATACCTTAGAAGCGCATTTTGCAATTAACGAAGGTCAAGTGGCGGTGATGAGTGCCCGCAGTGTGGCAGATCTCTCGGCGGGAGAAATTTCCCGTGCCATTACCCTGGTGGCTGGAATTGCAGATGATCATGACGATCGACTCCAAGCCGAATACCCCGCCGCCTAGATGTCTCAGCCCTGGCGACTGCTAGCTTTACTAGAGGCAGACGGTCGCCGACAAATGGCGATCGATGAAGCTATTTTTGTCGCCGTAGAACGCGGGGACAGTTTGCCGACGCTGCGGTTTTACCAGTGGAAGCCGATCGCCATTTCCTTGGGCTACCACCAGCGCACCTATCCCGATCACTGGAACCATCTCCGATTTGAAAATCAGAACGTAGATCTGGTGAGACGACCCACGGGCGGACGGGCGGTGCTGCATCAAGGCGATCTGACCTATGCCGTGGCGGCGTCTGGACTGCCCGCGAGTCGGACGGAAAGCTATCGTCAGATCTGCGAATTTCTGATTCAGGGCTGGCGATCGTTGGGCTACGAGTTGTCCTACGGTTCCGCTGGCCGAGGCTATATCCAAAACCCCAATTGTTTCGGGACCGCAACGGGCGCTGACTTGGTTTTACCGAATGGTCAAAAATTAATCGGCAGTGCCCAAAAACGATCGGCGGATACGGTTTTGCAGCATGGTTCAATGCGATTAAATCCTGATCCAACGTTATTTGAAAGGGTGTTTAGCGAGCAGTCTGAATCTTTTGAAGCGAGATCCAATCTATTAATGCCTTCAGTGGAACAAATTATTCCCGCTCTGATTGCGGCGGCTGAATCTTGTTTTGATGCGACATTTACGATCGGTTCCTTAAGTATCCAAGAAGAAGACTGGGTAGCGCGATCGTTGCAAAATGCCTAAGCGTTATACTGAGACCTAGTTGGCAAGATTTCAGTTGTTATGGAGTGGCACATGCACCAAATTCGATTTCCCAGGCGGTTATCTGAAACACTGCCAACCATGTATGACTTACCGAGCGAAGATCCGGAGGAGCTAGGATTGCCCGACCAATTTCATGACCTCCAACCTTCTCTACTGCGGGACACTTGTAAATGTGGCGACGCTACGGATCTATTTTTCGGCATTGATCTAAATCTTTATTACGATGCCAATCACACCCTTTGGCACAAGCGGCCAGATTATTTTTTGGTGATTGGAGTCCCTACACCGGAATCCCAGGACGATCTTCGGTGGAGCTATGTGATGTGGCAAGAAGGCGTCAGTCCCACATTAGTCGTGGAGCTATTGTCCCCTGGAACAGAAGATGAGGATTTGGGGCGTAAACCTGTCCGTGATATCGGTAAACCGCCAACTAAATGGGAAGTATACGAGCGGATTTTACAGGTTCCCTTTTATGTAGTCTATGACCGCGATGAAAATCGTTTGAGGGTTTTCATCTTAGAACAAGGTCGATATCAGGCTGTGACCCTCGATCCGAAAAATCCTCGATACTGGTTCGATGTGCTGGGGTTGGGATTGGGGGTTTGGCAGGGCCACTATCAGGACGTGGAAGGAAAGTGGCTACGGTGGTATGACGCCCAGGGAGAGTGGGTGCCAACGCCGATCGAACAAGTTACGGTGGAACGATCGGCTAAAGAACTTGTAGAGTCTGAACTTCAAGCCGAACGATCGGCTAAAGAACTTGCAGAGTCTAAACTTCAAGCCGAACGATCGGCCAGACGATCGGCCATTTCTCGTTTACTAGCCTTGGGACTAACAGCGCAACAAGTGGCAGAAGCGTTGGAATTTTCACCAGAAGAAGTAGAACAAGCAATGCAAGAAGTTGTCGTTGAAAATTAAAAAATTGCCAAATAAAAAGGAAGCCGAAATCGACTTCCCTCATTCCAAGCAATCTAAAGATAGATTTGTTTTAAATACTACACTGTAGCAAGCTCTTTTTCAGGACGTTTGCTATTACGAATTCCATCGATCGCTGACTTGTAGTCCGGCGCATTAAAGACCGCCGAACCCGCAACAATGGCATTAGCGCCTGCATCGAGAACTTGCCAAGTATTGTTGCCTTTGAGTCCGCCATCCACTTCGATCCAAGGGTCTAACCCGCGCTCATCGCACATCTTGCGCAATTGCTGAATCTTAGGCACCACCGAAGGAATAAAGCTCTGACCACCAAATCCAGGGTTGACGCTCATGATCAACACGAGGTCGCACAGGTCCAAAACGTAATCAATCGTATCCAAAGAAGTTCCTGGATTCAACACAACGCCCGCTTGCTTACCCAAATCTTTGATCATCCCCAACACGCGGTGCAAGTGAGTCGTCGAAGTCTGTTCTGCATGGACGGAAATAATATCAGCGCCTGCTTTTGCAAAGTCAGCCACATACCGCTCAGGCTCGACGATCATCAAGTGAACGTCCAAGGGCTTTTTCGTATGGGGACGGACCGCATCGACGATCAAGGGACCGATCGTAATGTTAGGGACAAAGCGACCATCCATCACATCCACATGGATCCAGTCTGCACCCGCAGCATCCACTGCCCGGATTTCTTCACCTAAACGAGCAAAATCAGCAGACAAGATAGAGGGTGAGATCACCGTGGATTTCTGAGAAGTCATGGCAGGTTCGCGGTAATAGGACTAATTACGAAATGTAATCACTTTAACAAATCGTGAATCTTTTTTATCATCTGTTTGGACTCTCAGTCAGATTCACGGCAAAAAATTTGCTGAAAGGAATTTTCAAGTAAAGTGTCCATTAAACGCTTGTCTATGACTTGTCTATTACAGGTTTATTCGCAGTGGAGTCGCCATGCCGAAGTCTCGACGATTTGATTCATCTCCCTTGCTGTGGGTTGTGACGGGCTTATTGGGGACCGGATTTATCGCCATTCCCACCCCGATCGAAGAAGCATCCCTGGGCGAAAATGGCATTGATGTCCTGCGTCTTCAACAGGCCCCGTTCTCTTTGACGGGACGGAAGATCGCGATCGGTCAAGTCGAAGTGGGTCGTCCAGCGATGTTGGGATTTGATAAGGCGCAGGAAAAGCTGAAGCGGGTACAGCCTGAGAGCGCGTTTTTTCATGTGAAACCGCATCAGGTATTTTTTCGCGATCGTCCCGGCTACCTCAGTGACTCCAATAACGAAGTACAAGTGGATCCCCATGCCACCCAAGTAGCAAGTATTTTGATGGGCCAGCATAAACAGCTTCAAGGCATCGCCCCCAGCGCCCGCCTTTACGCCGCTGCCGCCGGAGGCATGACCCGAGGTGCCCAGCGCGAGGACTGTCTAGCGGCCCAGACCGTGGCGCTGCAAAATGGCAATGATGTGCGGGTGATCAATCTCAGTTTTGGGGAATCGCTGCGGCAGGATCCACGGCCCAATGCGCTGCTCGACGGCAATGCCCTCCTGACCCAATGCATCGACTGGTCCGCTCGCAAGCATGACACGCTGTACGTGATCGCTGGAAACCAAGGTCGAGGCGGCATTCCCATTCCCACGGACCACTTCAACGGCATGACGATCGCCTTTTCTAAACCCGCTCAACTCACCAGTCGTCTCTACAACAAAATCGACTTTTCCAACCTGGGAGACACCGCGCCCAGCGTCCTGGCCCGCAGTCGAGGCCAAGAGAGCAATGTCGGAGACAGACGATCGGTAGCATTAGCCGCCCCCGGCTATCGCGTCACCGTGCGAAAACTAAATGGACAAGTCACCACCACCAGCGGCACCAGTTTTGCCACGCCCCATGTGACGGGAACGGTGGCCCTGCTTCAGGAATGGGGCGATCGGCAGCTACGATCGAGCTGTGAACGAGGCAAAGGCTGCAAACTGCCTTGGACAACAGATGCCCGTCGCCATGAAGTGATGAAAGCGGTTCTGATGAATGCGGCGGATAAGCTTCAGGACTCCGGCGATGGCAATCGGTTGGGCATGACGCGAACCTTGTTGCAAAAAGATAATCGAGATTGGTTGGGAATCCCTGCCAGTCCGACAGCACCGCTCAACTTCCAGTTCGGCACGGGACATCTGAACGCCATGCGCGCCCATAAACAATTTAATGCTGGGCAGTGGAAAGCTGGTACTGTAGCGGCGATCGGCTGGGACTACGACCAGGTTGAGACCCAAAAGTTTGTAGACTACCAGATCACAGGCAGACTCAAAGCCAACAGCTACATTGCCCTCACCCTCACCTGGGATCGGCGCGTAGATCTCAAAGATCGCAACCTGAATGGCCAGTTTGACCTGAATGAGGAGTTTGTCGATCGGGGTTTGAATAACCTGGATTTATATCTGATGCCCGCCGAAACCAATGACACGGAACAAAGCATTGCATCATCCGTCAGTGGGGTCGATAGCGTGGAACATATTTTTCACCGAATTCCCCAGACAGGACGGTATAAAATTCGGGTTCAGTTCCGTGAGCAAAGCCGCTCCCCTGGAGCATCGCAACTCAACGAACCCAAGCAAGCCTATGCTTTAGCCTGGTGGAGCGTCCCGCAATAAAGCGTTCCAGAAAACTCCCGAAATTCAAATGCTTGGCTTTGTATCATTAAATGAGTCAATCCAGTCCGGACTTCGACTCCGCTCAGTCCTCAATTGTCGTGGACTGAGCGGAGTCGAAGTCCATCATCAACGCACTACCCGGAACCTTTCTTATGAATCCTATCAATCTCAAACTTGGAGGCACCTTTTTAGCCATCGCCCTGATGCTAAGCACGATCGGCTGCCAACCCGGCCAGTCCGCCGATCCGAAAGATCCCACGTCAAAACCCAGCGTCCCCAGCACGTTCGGCAATGTCCCCAACAGCAAGGCAGCCGATCGGACCCCAGCTAATCCCTTAAATCCCTCAACGCCCAGCAAACCCATCAATCCAAAACTGATCGCCGCCCACACTCAGTTTAGCGTTGACCTCTTCTCGGTCCTGCAAAAACAAACCCCCGATAAAAACCTCTTCATCTCCCCCATCAGCATCTCCCAAGCGATCGCCATGCTCTACAACGGCGCAGCGGGGGACACCCTCAAGGCGATCGGCTCCACTGTGGGCATCGAAGACCTGAAACTGGCTGATTTCAACGCCTCCAGCGAAGATCTGCGCAACGCCCTCGAATACCCCGACCCCAGCGTTCAACTCAGCATCGCCAACTCCATCTGGACCAATCAAAGCACCCCCATCAAACCGGACTTCCTCAGCCGCAATCAGCGCTTCTACAAAGCCAAAGTCGAATCCCTCGATTTCACCAATCCGCAGTCGGTCAAAACCATCAACAACTGGGTCAAACGCAACACCCAAGGCAAAATCGAAGGCATCGTTGAAGAACTCAAAGAATCAGACAAACTCCTCCTCGTCAACGCCACCTACTTCAAAGGCACCTGGACAAAAGCCTTCGACCCAAAACTCACAAAACCCCAGCCCTTCAATACCCCTGAAGGCAAAAAGACTGTTCAACTGATGGACCAGCAAGGCTCCTATCGCTACTTTGAAACCGACGATCTTCAAGCGATCGCCCTCCCCTACGGCAAACGCCGCCTCAATCTCTACGTCTTTCTCCCCAAAGAAGGCAAAACGATCGGCGACCTCCTCCCCCTCTTTTCAAAAAGCACTGATACCAAAAACACGGGCACTAAGAACGCTGAAATCATTGATTCAAGTGACTCAAGCAATGCTTTAACCCATGAGTGGGCCAGCAAATTCGCCACAAACCCAGGCCGAATTCAACTACCCCGCTTCAAACTGGAATCCAAACTCCGACTTGAAAGCACCCTAACCACCCTAGGCATGGGACTCGCCTTCACGCCCAAAGCTGATTTTTCAAACCTCAGCGATCGACCTAGCCAAATCGATCAAGTCCTGCACAAAACCTTCGTCGAAGTCAACGAAGTCGGCACCGAAGCCGCCGCTGTCACCTCCATCGGGATCCGCACCACCTCCGTCGAAGCCCCCAAAAAGCCCTTCGCGATGAAAGTCGATCGGCCCTTCCTCTGCATCCTCCGCGATGATCAAACTGGGGCGATTTTATTCATGGGGGCGATCGTGAATCCCTAGTGGGGTTCGGGCTTCGACTCCGCTCAGCCCACGAGACAACTGAGCGGAGAATCGTGGGCTAAGCGGAGGATCAAAGGCTGAGCATAAATAGGATCGAAAACTGGACGAAGAACCGAGGGCTGAGCGGAGTCGAAGCCCGCCTCTATGGGAATCGAGGGCTGAGCGGAGTCGTTCGCGGAGCGTTGCGTCAGCAAAGCCCACCCTCTATCGCACCACCTCTTCCTGAGCCAACGGCGCTCTGTTTTGTTGAGGCGGATTTTTAGTCGAACTTTCCTGGGCGGTCACTTTCACCACACCGACAGCAGACTTTGCCGCCACCTTAGGCAGCGTCGGAGGCGCAATATTGCGGACTTCCTCAGCTTGCAGGAAAAGGCTCCCGTCCGCCGCTGATTGCAGCACAGGCTTCTGACCATCGCTCCCAGTCTTCGTCACATCCGGCGAAAACTCCAAGGTCCGATCGATCGACCCCGTCGCCACCAAAAATGTCACCGTCGGAGAAGGCTCCAAATCCGCCGGGAACTTATCTGGATTCAATTGCCAAACTTCCAACGGCGTCCCTTTGTCATTGGGCTGGAGCAAATTTAGCTTCACTTCCCAGTTCCCATCCACCGACTCAAGCCGCTGACGGGCCACGATCGCATTCACAGGCTTGACATTTTTTAAGGTCTTCGCCCCCACCTTCGGCAGCAGTTGACGCACCGCTTGCACCGTAATCACGATCGGCTGCTTCCGCTTTTCCACCTCAGGCTGAGGTAAATTCGTCCGGCCCTTCAGCGTAAACTGCCCTGCTGCCCCGGATGCCTCAACCTGCATCGTCATCTCCGGCTTAAAAACCTGCCGTTCTAAGCCACTACAGCTCGTTAACAGCCCTAAGGTTCCTAGCGTGAGCAAGCCAGTCCGCATCGCAACTCCAACTGATGGCTTGGCCGATCGCTCAAGTTTTACAGATTTCGAAGCGGCTTGAGACGAGAAGTGTTGGTATAGAAAAGTCATAGGATTGGCGACAAAATAAGCAAACGGAGAATAAGCAAACTAGGACAGAACAAGTCGAGGCAAAACAAATCGGGATACAGCAAGTCAGGAAAACAGGATGCAGGTTAGAACCTAGAATTCCCATCCTCAGCCCAGAAGATAGAATTTTCCCTAAAATACTCCGAAAGATAGTTTAAGAGATGATCCAAACGAGAGATGGATTTCTATGAAACCATAGATTTTAGTGGAGAGGTTTCGTCATCACAATTCAGACCGTTTTGTAAACGCCTTTTCAATCATGAATGACGACGATCGACTAAGCTCAATCCGCTTGAAACCCAGGCTACTTAAAACCCAGAAATCTTTCTTATTGTTCTTCAATCATGACAGATAAATCGGAATCAAAAATGTGATTTTTTAGTGGACAGAATTTTCGCCCATAAAAACTTCCATTTCCCCACGATCGCGGGTACCCTATGTTTTGATGAGGGTCTTCTTCTTCTTCGATCGCAAAAGACAATCTGCCCCTGCACTCGCCCCTAGGACTTGGAGTCACTTATCATGTCTAGCTTATTAAAACTATTTATTTTGAGAACGGGTCAGCTTGCGATCGCACTCATTCTGGGCAACACCGCCCTGTCAGCTCAGGCGACGCCCCTTCCCCCAGACAGCCCTGAACCCTCGACAGCACTAAAGGCCCCCCAGCCGTTAAAAACTAAGGCCCAACTCGCTGAAACCCTGGTTTCCACTTCAGTCTCGGCCTCCAGTCTCGGCATTCCCGTCCCCGTTTCTAATTCATCGGTTCAGCCGATCGTCGCCGCCTCAGCGCTGCCATTGCCCTACGCCATTCCTCAAGCTCAGCAATCACAGGTATCAGGCGTTCAAGGTCAGCCGATCGTCGCGCAAAATCAGCCCCTTCGGATGCCCTCTCAACTTCCCCAAGCTGGATCCGGAACCCTACCCCCTGCACCTGCCTATAATCCCTACCAGCAGAACCCATACCCACAAAATCCCTATCAGCAAAATCCCTATCAAAACCCTGGCATGATGCCAAACGCAGGGTACGCGCCCAACTATGGTCAGGGCTACCCCATGCAGGGTTACGCGCAGCCTCAGGGTTACGCGCAGCCTCAAGGCTACGTCTACACCATGCCTCAAGCGCCTCCCAGCTATTATCCTCAGCCCATGGGCATGGGCTATGGAATGCCAAACCCTGGCATGGGTTACTATCCTCAGCCTTACGCACAGCCTCAAGGTTTCGCGCAACCCTACGCACCACAACCTTACACACAGCCCGGTTATGCACAGCCCCAAGGTTATGCCGCACAACCCTACGTTCAGCAGCCCTATGGAATGACGGGTGGAACAGCCTACGCCACGCCCTATGCCCAGCCAAACTATGGTTCACCTGCTTATGGCGCACCTGTATATGCTGCACCTGTCTACGGGATGCCTGCCTATGGGATGCAAAGCCCTTACCCGAATTATGCAATGCCTGCCTACGTCTCACCTATGCAGGCTGTAACAGTGCTGCCTCCCGTGGCTGCGCCGATGACCGTGCGTCAGTTTGCACCGGGTTATGTAGCACCAATGGCAATGCCTCCCGGAACGGGAATTGCCCCCCTCTACGCTGAAACCCCACTCCGGAGTCCCGTTGACAAAGAAGGATTCCTGATTGAACCCGGCAAAGCGCAACAGCTTCAAAACCAAAATCGCCCAGTTTTCCGCACCACCGCCTTAACTAAGCCTTCATTGATTCTCCAGGGAGCCTACGTCTATCAAGGCGGCGAAAGCTCAGCACGGGCCAGACTACAAGGGCTATATCCCCTTTCCTCACGGGTCTTGTTCGGCGCAACGTTGGATCTGAGTACGGGATCCTTCTCAGATACGCCCAACAGCGGTTTCAACATCAACGAGCTATACATCGCAACCTCCCTACCGGAAATCCCAAATCTCCGCTTTGCCTTGGGACAACTGGATTTGACCTCGTATTTCGATCGCAACAGCTTCGCCAAAGACGGCACCACCCACTTCTTCAACCCGATTTTTCAGACCAACCCCGCCCTCAGCGAAGCCGGAATTGGCTCTCGTCCTGCGGCCTTGGTGAACTGGAGTCTGACGGACAACATTGAAGTCAAAGGAGCCGCCTTCTCCTCTGCCCGTAGCATCGGAGACTTCGCCCTAAATGGCTTCGCGGGAGAAGTGGGACTGCGCTTCGGCAATGCCATTATTCGCGGAACCTACGCCACAGGTCGCGCCGATGAAAATGGCGGTGGCTTCAAAGAGGCTTCTAGCATTGCTCGTGGGGGCGGTCGCTTTGGGGTGCTGAAGGGCGATCGGGAAGAGTCCTTTGGGGTCAATGCCGAAGTCTTTATTCCCCGGTTAAAAATGGGCCTCTTCGGTCGCTATGGTCGCTATAACAACTTGGATATGAATGAAGGCGGCGACACGGCTAGCGTCGGTCTCAGCTTCCTGGATGTCTTTATGCCAGAGGATCGCCTGGGTCTTGCCTACGGTCAGGGATTATCCAACGATGCCCGTCGGGTCAGCGCCGGAGCGAAGCGTCCGGATGCGCTGGAAATCTTCTACGACTTTAAATTCATGCCCAACCTGCGCATGGGATTCTCGTTGCAAGAGCGCAATAACTTCTCGGAAATTGTCGCAGGCTTCCGCGTCAAGACGGAGTTTGATGTGCTGCCTCGCGGTGGCGACAAATAATCAACCGCCCTGGTATTACATCGGGTTTTGAATCGTTAGTGAGTACGGAGTTCGATCGTCATGCAGAAATATCAAGGCTCCCTGGCCTCACTAGGAATCAGTTCAATGCTCATGGGCGTCGCGCTACCCGCTCTGGTCGCCGCACCCACGATCGCCCAAGAATCCGTCCCGATCGAAATTCGACGGGCCTATACGCAATTGGGGCAAGGCTTAGTCAATCAAGCGATCGACGCCTTTAAAGCCTCGATTCAGCGCTACCCGGATTCTGTCGAAGCTAAACTTGGTTTGGCCATTGCCTACCGTCGATCGGGCAATGACGAAAAAGCCTTTGAAGTCTATCAAACGGTTTTGGCCCAAGACCCGAAGAATCTGTTGGCGTTGCGCAGTGTAGGGGTGTTGGGGGGATACAAACCCGAGTGGCAATCGAAGGGCATTACGGCACTGACGACGTTGCTAGAAATCAATAGCACCGATCGAGATGCCCGCGCCCAGCGTGCCCTGCTCTACGGCTACCAAGGCAAATTCTCCGAATCCCTCAGCGACTACGAAATGGTATTGAGCAGTGGGACTCCGTCGGCAGACACCTTACTGGGAGCGGCGCAAATCTACACCTACAGCGGCAATCCCCGTCGTGGACTCGACCTGTTTGAGCAATATCGTGCGTTGACGAAGAAGGCCATTACGAGCAATGCCGCGATCGCCTACTCCCGCGCCCTGCGAGAGACGGGAAGTCCCGGTCAAGCCATCAGCACCTTGGAGTCCCAGATCCCCGTCAAGCTCAACAGCTATGGCATTCAGGCCCGATCGGAACTGGCCCAAGCCTACCTCGCCAACCGTCAGCCCGCCCAAGCCTTAGCGACGCTGGACCCCTTACGAGGCCGGGATGATTCGCGCCTTCCATTAGCCCGCGCCCTGAACGAAATCGGTCGTCAACAAGGTCGCCCCGACCTGCAAGCTGAAGCCGCCTCGCTCTACCAGCAGGCGCTCCAATCGACACCCAACCCATCCGCTTCTCAAATCAAAGAAACTGCCGACGTTCTCAGCGGGATTCCCGGACAAGAACAGACGGCACTCACGCTTTTCCGCCAACTGGCCGCGCAGAATCCGGGCGATCGGGTCATTGCGATTCAACAGCTTGCCCTGGAAGGAAAACTAGGCACAATGCCTCGGCCTGTGATTTTGCAGCAATTGCGCGGCTTGCTCTCCCCCTTGCCGAACGATCCCGCTCAGTTGAATGCGATCGCAGGTGCCCTCGTCCGACTCGATCCCGATCCCGAACTGCTCCCGGTCTATCAAACCCTTCTGCAAGCCGGGGTGACTGAAAGCTTCCTCCACTTCAGAATTGCTCAACTTTTAATTGAGCAAAACAATTTTGTGGCCGCCCGATCGGCCTTGGCGGTCTACAAAGCCACGCCTGCGGGTTCACGAGATCTATCGCCGGACTTGTTGATGGCCGACATCGATCGGCGTGAAGGCAATCTAGAACAAGCCGCCGCCCGCTATATCGCCCTGATGAATAGCGGCTCTCCCGACCTGGATATTCTCAATAGCTCTGTTCGTGGACTAGCCGGGATTCGCCTCAGCCAAAACCGCTCCCAGGAAGCGCTCTATCTCTACGATCAACTCCTCGCCCGCAACCCCAACGACTGGCCCACTCGACTGGGACGCACAGCGATCGCCTACCAAGCGAAACTGATTAGCGAACTCGACGCCGATGCCGTCATCAACCAATTCCTCCAATCCCGTCCCGCCCAGACTCCGACGGAACTCTTCACCCTCGCGTCTCTGTTGCCTGCCCGCAGCTACCGAGAGCCGCTCTATCTCTCCCTCGCCGCCGCCAATCCCAACAACATCGACATCCAAGTCCGTCTCGTCCAACTGATGTCGAAGCGCAATCCCCTGCAAGCCCAAGTCATGGCCAACCGGATCCTGACCCAGGTGCGCAGTGGAACCGCCATCAGCGCGTTATCTCTGCGAGGCCGACTGGCACAGGCCCTGGGCAACCTCGACCAGGCTGACCAAGCCTACGTCGCCATCCTGAATATGCAGCCGGACAACATCGACGCAATCTCCGCCTTGGGTGGGATCCGCTTTGAACAACGGCAATTTGACTCGGCGGAACGCTACTATCTCCTCGCTCTAGCCATGAAACCGGAAGATGCTGCCAATATTCAGCGAACCTTGGCGGATTTGAGTTCGGCGGCGGGAAAACCGTTACAGGCGATCGATCGGCTCGAAGCCCTCAAGGTCCAACAGCAATCCACCCCCGGCGCATTCCCAGACCCCAGCATTGGCCGTCGTCAGCAGGAAATCCAAGAAGGCTTCCTGCAACAGCGAGGGTTTCAACCCCCTTGGGAGCGCTACTAATTGAATAAGCCCTTTTCTGAGAGATATTCCTTTGCTGCGAACTACTGGCCTACTGTTATCGATCGCACTCCTGCTGTCCGGACTCACGGCCTGCAACTGGAACCGATCGCGCCAGTCCTCGCCCCCCGTCACTCCCACCACCGCCTCAGCCCCTG
>JAAFJU010000073.1 GCA_013298165.1 Synechococcales cyanobacterium bin31.maxbin.ball.101
AATAGAGAACAAAGATAAAGAACACTGATTTTGAGCGGTAATTTCTATGGGCACCTCCCTTTCCGTTAATCAGCAGACCTTCGCCGTGGAGGTCTTGGAAAAGTCTCACCAGCAGCCTGTTTTGGTCGATTTCTACGCGACTTGGTGTGGACCTTGTCAAATGTTGAAGCCGATGCTGGAGAAACTGCTGCCGGAGTATGACCTAGTGTTGGCGAAGGTCGATATTGACGAAAATCCAGATCTCGCCCAGGAATACGGTGTGGCAGGCGTGCCCGATGTGCGCGTTGTGATTAATGGCGTGGTGCAGACGGGCTTTGTGGGGGTGTTGCCAGAGCCGAAGCTGCGGGAGATGATGGCGAGACTTCAGGTCAAGGCGGAATTGAACAAAACGCTCGATCGGCTCTATGCACTCGCTGAAGAGGGCGATGTGGCGCTGGCCGAAGTCCAGTTAAGCAATCTCTTAGAAGAGAATCCAACGGACTGCGGGTTGCTCCTAGAGGCAGCGAATTTTTATCTAGAAGCGAATGAGGTGGAAAAAGCCGAGACCTTGCTGGGGAGAATTCCGCAACATGAGAAGGAGTTTGCGGCACGGGCGCGGGGAATGCAGGCGCTAGTGCAGTTCAAGCAGGCGATCGTCTCTGAGGTGTTGAGTCCTTTGGATCAACAATATCGAGATGCCTCTCAAGCCGCATTAGATCAAAACTATGAGGTTTCATTACAGGGCTTTTTGACCATTGTGGAAACCGATCGGCTCTATCGAAATGACGCGGCGAGACGATCGATGTTGGCGCTGTTTGATCTGTTGGGGAATGACAATCCATTGGTAAATGGGTATCGTAAAAAGCTGATGATGGCGATCTATTAGAATTTGTAGGATTTAGAACAGGGTTTGTTATGGATTTGATGCGATCGTTGCCGTTGGGGTTGTATTTAGAGACGCCGATCACTTGGCTCCATCGGTTAGATGCGCGGGTGAAGCTGGCTTGGCTCATGACCTTTCTGGTGGTGCCACTGCTGGCCACCTTGGAATGGCGCATGGGCATTGTGGTGGCGTTGATGGTTTTGACCTTTGTGTCTCGGATTCCCTTTCGGGTATGGCGACAGCAAATGGGATGGCTATTGGCCTTGTCACTTTATGTTTGCAGTTTAATTGCCCTAGCGCCCGACGGTCTGAATGCCGAACATCAACCGCGTTTACCTGCGGATGAACTGAAGTTTTCTCAACAATCTGGCGTCCTACCTGCAGCTCTAAACGATCGTCCCTGGTACCAAAACTTCAATCCTGCGCCATTGCCAGACCCCATGGGAGTTCAAGCCGCGCCCACTCTCCCACAGCCGACGACCTATCGCTATGTGCTGTTTCAGAGGGGCGTTTTTACAGTGACGGAACGATCGTTGACGTTGGCAATTAAGTTCAGTACGTTGTTGTTTACTTTGATCTACAGCACGACGTTGTTTTTACTCACCACTTCATCTGAAGAAATCACCACAGGATTAGAATCGTTGCTGTCGCCCTTGAAACGATTTAATATTCCAGTGACGGAGATTACGTTGACGTTAACATTGGCGTTGCGATTTATTCCCTTGGTGCTGGAAGAGTTTCAGAACTTGGTGCGATCGGTGCGGACGAGGGCGATCGATTGGAAAAAGATGGGCTTTAAGGGCAGTACTCAGATTTGGCTCACGGTGGCGGGTCGATTAGTGGACAACCTACTCCTCCGCGCAGAACAAATTGCCAGTGCGATGACGGTGCGAGGATTTACCAGCCCAAACGAGCATAAGGTGGAGTGGCATCAATTGAAGTTATCGCGCTGGGATGCCGTGGCGATCGGACTTCTGGGCTTGGTCTGGGCGGCACGAGTTGGATTTGGTGGGGCGGTTGGTTGATGATTTGATGGATGGCTAGCGGCGCTCGGTTTTATTGAGCCTTGCGGCAATGCTTTGAGGCAAATCCTAAAATAGACCTATTCTTAAGTAATACCTAATGAATGAAAGAAGCATGACAAGAAGATCGCGGATGAGGAAAACTATGGATTTCTGCCCCACAGTATACTTTGGCAAGACACCGATTTTCAAGGATATGCCCCAGAGCGGGTCAAGATTGAGTAATTAAAAAAGAAGCCACGCAATCGTGAATTGAGTGATGCAGAGAAGAAGGTACAATTTAATGATGACTTTTAGTGAGCAACCTAGTCAGAGTAAATTCAGAGTAAATTCATAGTGCTTTTGGGAAATAGTGCCTTTGGTGAGGACTCATTATGAATGGCTTGATTTATCAGACTTTCAAAGTCCGATCGTGGCAGCCGTCCGATCGCACTGCCGCTGCTGCTGTGATTGGGCAGGTGTTGGGGGAGTATGGGTTGGGGTGGGAGCCGGAGGGGGCCGATCGGGATGTGCTGGAGGTGGAAGATTGTTACCAGCAGGGGGAGTTTTGGGTGGTTGAGTTAGAAGGGAAAGTGGTGGGGACAGCGGCTTACTATCCGATCGAGCGAAGCGAAAATGCAGTTGAAATTCGCAAAATGTATTTGTTGCCGATCGCCCGAGGGCAAGGATTGGGACGATTTTTATTACAGGCGTTAGAAACTGCAATTATTCAAAAAGGCATTGCGGAAATTTGGATTGAAACAGCTTCGGTATTGAAAGAAGCGGTGATTTTGTATGAGAAATCGGGTTACGAACCTGCGACAGGGGTAGAGACAGCAAGGTGCGATCGGGTTTATGTAAAACGTTTGCTTGCAGAAGAGGCCCCCTAACCCCCAATTCTGGGGGAACATGAAAAAATACTTTCCGGCACCCCCAGAATTGGGGGCTGGGGGGCGGTTCGTCAGAGGTTTGGATAGGACTGCATAAACTCCGATCGGTCTCCCTAAGGATGAAGGACAGCCATTAACCTTCTGGAGTTTCTGATTATGTTCCCCAATTCTGCCCCTTCTCCATTGTCTGATTTAAGCAATCTTTCTGTAGTCGATACGAGTGTGATTAACCGCGATGTGTTTGGGTTTTTTAGTGATAATTCCCGATCGGGTGCTCGTTCCATGGGCACTCTCGACGGCACCCAAACCTATCGCGATTCCGTTAGCAGTAGTGACACCGTTGACTATTATCGCTTTAGAACTGGAACGGCTTACAATAGCGATCGTCTGAACCTTAGCCTGAGTAATCTCACAGGTGACGTTGACGTTACACTCTATGATAAAAATGACAACTTCGTCATGAGTTCGAGTCGGATTGGCACAAATGAAGAAGGAATTAACGTTTCTAATCTCAATCTGGGTCAAGACTACTACATTAAAGTATCCCGTTACAGCGGAGATAGTAGCTATACCCTCAGCGCCTCAACGGGTGACTATGCTCGGTTTAGCAATCTTCTCAATCTAGAAAATGATCTCGGAACACTCTCCGTAAACCAAACCAAAACCGGATATCTTTCAAACAGTAATTCTGCAGATAACTATAGTTTTTATGTTGGCTCAACTAGAACTGTTTCAGTGTCTTTGACAGGACTCAGTAATGATGCAGATCTTCGCCTGATTCGGGATACAAACGCTAATGGAATTGTGGATGATGGTGAAGAGTTAATCCGAACGACCACGGGCGGAACTAGTAATGAAAGCTTCTCACTCGAAGGCATTACGAGCGGTCGCTACATTGCTCAAGTCTCTCAATATTCAGGAAGTACGGCTTACACCTTAAGCTTAAATTCGCTGAGTGGCGCAGGCTATGCCTTGGAAAACAATAACACCCTCGCAACCGCTGCTGACATTGGCGGGGCAGGCCGATCGGGTAATCTAGTCGGCTCCCGGAGTTACGAGGGCTGGGTCAGCGGGAATTCCAACTTTTACCTCGATCGCGATGACTTCCAGCGATTTACGATCGGGACGAGTAGTGACTTTACCGCTACGCTAACCGGACTGACAGGTGATGCCGATTTACAAGTCATTCGCGATGCAAACTATAACGGCATTGTGGATGCAGGAGAAGTGATTGGGGTTTCGGCAAGTGGTAGCACTCTGTCCGAAAGTATTAACCTATCGAATTTATCCGCAGGAACCTACTATCTACAGGTCTCTGCCTATGCCTCAAACAGTTCGCACTATACACTCAATTTCAGCGCCAATGCCATTAATAAATTTGATACCGCTAGCATTGGGGATGCCTCCGGAGATGGCAGCAGTTCATCGGTTTTCCGGGATGGAGCCTTAAAGGTTGACTTCGACTTTGCAGGCACGGCAAATATTACCAATGTGCGCTTGGAAGCTCGTCGGGATGGGGTTTTAGTGAATACCCTGGGAACTTGGGATGGAGGGAGCGATCGGCGCAATGCGATCGTCAATCTCGACAATTATTCCAGCACCATGACCGCTGGTACGTACGAAATGCAATTGATTGCCCGCGATAGTTCGGGAACTGAATATCTGGCCAGTACTCGAACCATTGACATCATTGACTGGACTCGGACCAATGGCGACCTCACCAGCAATGCTTGGACTTTGGATTCAGCAGTGGGTTCTGGGGCGGTGTACCTGGGTCGCGGTGGAACGGATATCTTGAACTTGGGTGTGAGCCGATCGGAGGTCGTGGGCTTTAACGGCAATTCATTAACCGGGTACAATCCACTCTATTCAACCTACTCCCAAGCCTTGTTTGGCGGGACATCCTTTGATTTCATCAGTCTGGCAGATGGCCGTGAAATCTATGTGCAAGGCATTGAACAATTGCAGTTCAGCGACGGCACGAGTTTCAATCTCTCGGTTTCGACCAATGATACGGCCTTCGGTCAGCAGTGGAACCTCCATGTCTCCGACGTAGACAGTGCATGGCGCTTTACCCGAGGCAGTAGTGGTGTCCTGTTGTCATCGATCGACACGGGTGTCCTGGGTCCCGTGGGCAGTGGTCGCGGTGTCCATGACATGACGAGTGGACGTTTAATCACAGATGCCACGGACGATGACAACTACGGCGGTAATGGTCACGGCCATATGTCCATCAGCGTCATGAGTGGCGCAGCTAACAATGGCAGTGGCATCGCTGGAATTAACTGGAACAGCAATGTCTACGTCAATGATGTCTACGGCGGTGTCAACCTTCGCCAAGCTGTCCTGGATTCGATCGCCTATGCCCGCGCCAATAACCAACGAGTCGTCTTCCAAGGCGGCATTCAAGGGGAAGCTTGGCTCAACAGTGGTGGAACGCAAGCGGAACTGGAAGCCTTAATTGCAAATAACTCGGATATTGCTTTCTTTGCAGTTGCAGCAGGCAATGGCAACCTCAACATGTCCGACACCACCACCAATCCCGGTCTCAGCGGAGGTGTTGCAAGATTACAGGGAACCCACCGCAACGTCATGGCCGTCGGAGCCTTGACCTACACGGGACTAGAAACAGTAAATGGCTTAACCAATGCTACGAGCGTCGATCGGGCCAGCTACTCAAACTACGGTGCAGGCTTGACGCTCATGGCAGCTACAGATTCGATCGCGGTCAACGCCTTCGGAGTCCAACAGAACTTCAACGGCACCTCCTGCGCGAATCCCAACATGGCCGGAATTGCATCCCTAGTCTGGAGTGTGAACCGCTACCTCAGCGGCGACCAACTGCGTCAAGTGATGACGGATACGGCCATGGACTTGGGCACAACGGGACGAGATGACCTCTTCGGACATGGTCTCGTCAATGCAGATGCCGCTGTTCGTCGGGCGGTTGCCATGGACCGCAACTATGATGTCGCCAATCTCCGCAATGGTCGGAACGTCTTCGCTTAAGACCTAGCACAGAGATTAAGTCCCATCATTCCTGACTATTGTGGTTAGGGATGATGGGATTCTCTTTGTCAGATTCGATTAAAAGGGATGCTGATTGGGATCGTCTGTGTGCCGATGTTGCCCTAATTTAGGAATAGCACGGATTGAAAAGTGATTTATACTGGGAGCGAATCAACCTTCTTTATCATGAGTATCGACCGACTAGATTTTCCACTTGCCAAAGCTGAGTAGCAATGAGCCAATTTCAATTGTTCGATTCGATTCAACTGACTGAAGCGCTTTTATTAGACACTGGAAAAACAGCCCCGATCGGTTCACCTGGTGCGATCGTGGAGGTTTTCAATCATGGTGAAGCCTATTTAGTTGAGCTTTTTGGTGGATGGGTAACAGCAGAAGTGGGTGAAGATTTTAGTATTGCTGATCAAGGTCATCCAAATTCTTTTGTGGAGACGATCGGTCTTACAACGGTCTATCCTCATCAAATTCATTTAGTTAAATCTGCTGGTGAACCGAACGGGATTCGATCGCAGCTTTTGGCGTTGATGGATGAGCTTTCTGAGGCAAAGCTTGAAAAGGTTAGAGATTTTGCACAGTCTCTAAAGTCAAAGTAGCGGTGGGGGCGATCGCAGCTTCATTCGGATTGAACTACAGGAGGAATCGCTCGATGTCTGAAACTACTCGTTATTCCGTTGATCCACGATCGCTTCAAGGTTGTCAAATTCGATTAAAGTTTCACTATCAGGAACTACTTCAGGAGACTGATCCGATCGTGAGAGCGAACATTGCACGGGCGCTGGCAGAAGCGGCGATCGATTTGGCTGAATTAGAAGCTTTGAGGGTGGCGTAGCCGATCGGTTTTCTGACTGTGCAATTAGGGGTGCTGATTGGGATTGTCTGTTGTTAAATTTTCGAGTTGTGCTGCACGGATGAGTCGATCGTCAAGTTGTTTACCATTCGCCGCGCTCCTCAATGATGGTTTGAGAGGTTGGCGTGGTAGGGATGGGAAGGGTATTGACGAAGTTGATGAAGTCTGATTCGGAGAGGGGAGTTTGGGCGATCGCAGTGGTGACGAAGCCAGATGCTTGGAGGCGATCGAGGAGTGAACTCGTTTCAGGTTCAATAATTTGGATCTGAATGGTTTGGTGGTTTTGCAGTTCGAGGGGAATGGTGGGGTACAGAACCCCGTCTCGATAGGTGGCGGTGATTGTGGTTGGCATTGATGAAGATTGCTCCAAGCTTGATGGCTGTGTAGGACGATTATAGCGTCGAGTAGATGTAGGTTTAAGGTGGCTGACCGCCCTTCCAAATTTACGGAACAGCTTCACAAGGATCGTCGTAGTGTAAAACGGTTCCTGCAAGTGGGGTGTGAGTTGGGGAGGTTGGCGAGGGCGATCGTTGAATCAGCAGCATTAATGCTTGTTCAAGAAGTGCTTCTCGACTGGTATAGCGTCCCAGGGAGAGTTCTTGCTCAATGAATTGTTCGAGATCAGGGTTGAGGGTGGTTTGACTCATGGGCTTACCTTGGAATCAGTGACTGATTGTATTATAGCGATCGTCCTTGGCATTAAACGGCAAGGACGATCGGCTTTTTAGGATTACTTAAGTCAAGACGGCTGGGGGTGATTTTGGGATTTCGGCCATTCCCTTCACGGAGGATGACTTTGAAAATGGGTGAATTAGGTTTGGTTTGAGTGATGCCATCGACGAAGGGAAAGTTCAGTTTGGGATGCTTGATGAGCCGGGTCCCTGAGTAGTTCGGTTCGGAGGTGCAGAATTGATAAGAACCATCACCACTTCTCGCAGCATACATCCAGTATGATTTTTTCTCTGTAGTAAAGGTGAATTGATAATCAACTTCAAACATATTGATCTTTTGACGAGATGGCGTTGGACTTTTTTCTCTTTCACAGTGCTGATTGACCCAAATCTTTTTTGTGGGGGCGGATAACACCGGACTTCCGAGAAGTATGAGGGCGATCGTGCTAGTGATGAAAATTTTAGTCTTCATAATCATTGAGGTGATGAATGAGGTTGTGTTGGGAAAGGGGCGATCGTTTTTAGGACAGTGAGATAGTTATCAGCATCTACCGATAACAAATAGAATTCTCATTTGCCAAGATCTTTAAGCAGACACCCCCATCGCCAGCTTTCATAAAACTCGCATACGAGTTATCAACTTTTGCGATTCCAACATATACGTTTGGCTTGACGAAATCTTCGCCTAGGAATGTGATTTTTGTGCTGATACCATCGCTCCAGGTCAACGTGACTTGTTTTGGCATGGAGAAGCGAGTATTTCCCAACTTCCCAGAACTCTCGAAGCTGCACCGATCGTTGACCGCTTTATCACCTTTGCCAGGAATGAAATTGCAATTCAATTTTAGAGGCTCCCTTTGTGCAGACGCTGTTTCAGGTGCTACTAGGATAGTGCTTCCTACTCCGCTAATGAAGATACACAGTCCTATTCCCAATTTTGCTATTAATGACTTCATTGCAATGTACCTTGATTTTTTGACTGAATTGACTTTGAAAGAGTGTCCCAATAGATAGACTGCGGGTCTAAAATTTCCAGCAAACAGAATTTCTTTCCAGTTGAACACAGCTAATCAGATCTCCATTAGTGCTGTCAGTACGTCGGAAAGTTTTAGCTGATCGGTAGTAACTCTTTCCACATACGTCGTCAACAGACATTTGGTCTTCAGAAGGACAAACTCTCTCACCTCGACCATGACGTCCAAATTTAATTAAGGTTACAACACCGTCATTCCATTTCAGTGAATGTCCGCCACCACCACCCCAAGATACTCCATCAGAAGTACAAGTCTCATTAAGTTGAATGACCTCACCTTTGACAAAGTAACAATGAACCGATCGATCTTTGAATTGTCCCGCGATCGAAGCCTTCGGGAAACTGACGATCGCACTTCCGATCAGAGTGAGGGCGATCGTGCTAGTGATTAAAGCTTGAGTTTTCATAATTTAGGCCGTTAGAGGTTGAGAAGTGGACGATCGCATTTTCGATGCTATTTAGGAACTTTGAAATCTAGGATGCGGGAATAGTTACGCCAACAAGGTAATAGAAGTTCGATCGATCCTTGATAGCAACTGAGATCTGCATCACAGCCTCGATAAACTTTCTGGCAAAGACGCATGATCGTTTCTTTCCCAACAACGCCATCAACGTCTAGATCTGAATAACGATTGCCCGTGTCATTTTTCAGACGTTGATGATCGCTTTGAAAACTTTGGAGGGCAGCATCCACTTCCGAATTAAATCGATCGGTCGTCGTCCCTGTGTAATATCCAGCTTTCCGCAGGTCTTTGACGAGTGCTTGGACGATCGGTCCTGAGTCGCCTTTTCTGAGGCATAAGCGGGTGCTGTTGCTACAGGTGGAATAGTCGGCTCGGGCTGCTTCGGGATTTAGGACGATCGCACTTCCGATTAGGGTGAGGGCGATCGTGCTTGTAAATAAGATATTGCTAGTCATCATTTCGGGGTGTGAGGTTTAAGTGGACCTGTATGGCAACTTCAAGTCTAGTAAGATAGAGATTGACTTATGAACGCCCTACTCAGTGGAGTTTAGGTGTATCTCACTAGATAAAGAGCCGCAACATATCGGCAAAAATCTGACTAGAAAATAATTTGTTTAATTGAAAATACTTCAACAGTTCTTACCTTCATTTAGATTTTCTGATTGTTTCGGCTATCGGGCTACAAATCAAGTTGCTCAGAAACCAACCAATACATCCCACAAAAGCACCATACATACAAGCAAACACAGGATGTGGAACACCAATTCCACTAGTAATTCCTACAAACACGGCAAATATTAAGGGTGCTAATTCGAAAAATCTAATTGCCTGCTCTTTACTTTGATATCTCTGTCTTAGTTTCGCATCCTCTTCTTTTTTCTGAATACGAATTTTTTCTTTCTCGTTGAATCTCTTTGTGTTATTCAATAGCTTGTTTGATATAAGTTGCTCTCTCTGTTTTTTAAACTGATCAGGATAGCAAATTTCATGAACATATATGTTTGAACCAAGTTGATTGAGTTTCAAAGTACTTGAATCAGTTTCATCTAGTGGGAAATCACAATGAGAACATGAAAAACCGCCAAGCTTCGATTTGGTGGATTTACAGGGATGACCACAATTACGACATTCAATAGATGCAATATGAGATGAGGAAGAAAATTGATTGACTGCTTTACACAAAGAACACTCTACTATGTGAGTATATTTTTCACCACTCAGCTTAGATCGGAACCTCGAAATAATTTGATGACATTCCTTATGATAAAGCCTGAAATAGTTGGCTCCAGGTCCTATTTTAGAATCTCCAGGTCCTATTTTAGAATTATGTGCTTTACCTTTAATAAGATGCCCATCAGAGGTGAATTCATAGACATCATATTCATAAATATCGTGCCACCGATTACTATCAACACTAAATCTTTGTTGTTGCCACTCAGAAGGATTTACACATTGAACTCCATATGAAAACTCTTGTATATTTCGGTCAATTTTCGTGACATCAATACAATCAGTTTCAAAGGCTTTTTCTTCAATAGCATCGACTTTTTTGATCGGCTTTCCACAGCAATAGCATGAGAATTCATACGAAAACCAATTGCTTTTACATTTAGGACATACTGCAACTTCCGAACTAACTGGCGAATTACACTGTGAACAAGATAATAGCTTTGCTGCGCTCATGATTGTCTCCTTGAATAATCGTTGATAATATTCGATGAATTAAGAATTAGCTCCTTGAGTTGACTGCTCCACCACCCATTTAAATTGAGTGGTTCCATCTGAGTATGTTCTCACTCGTTTTTTCGTACCACCTTCACTAATTACATCCTCTTTCATAAAACAACACTCAGTACAATTCGTTGCACAAACCACCTATCATCAACAATAAAAATACCTTGGGACGATCGAAACCCACTATGCGTTCACAATGCACAGCTTATTTACTTCGGCAACGACACAGACAGATCATGCAATTGATTAATCACCTTCACTGCCGAACCCAACCCACCATTGACACAAGCCTTACCCAACGCATTCACTTGAGAATCATTCCTTAACCAGCCCGTCTCACGATCTTGCAAAACCTGCACTAACGACGACGCATCCGATCGCCCACTCGCCTTCACCCGCACCGCCTGAAAGCCCTCCTCTCCCGGCTTCACCACCAATCCCCCGATCGACTCAATCCACCACTCATCGCTCCCCTTCGATCGTTTAATTTCATAGCGCTCCACCGACGCCATCCTAGACACGCCCGCAATCTGATCCCGAATCTGACACCCATACCCAATCACCTTCGTACTACTACCCGATGGATTCGTAATCCGCCAAGCAAAATACGTCGATCCCCCTAACCTCGCACCCCCTTCAGAAGCCGCGATCGCCCTTCCCTCCATCGACACAAGCGCAGCGATTCCCACGACCAAACCGACCAAAACTCGCTTCATACCCAAATCCTCAAACGCTAAACTATCGACTCCTTGGGATGACCTTGCGAAACTATGCAGCGCCATCCGATCGTCCCATAGAGCCGTTACTCATGAATCGATCGATATTTGTCTATCCGAGAATAGAGGAAGTCTAGGTAAAACCACGGAATATTCCGAAAAAATTAACTTTTCTTCAGAAAGTAGTGCAAGCCTCATCTTAAAAGTGGTCATTCCAGCGGCTGAAAGACAGAGCCGACGATCGTTGTAATCAGCACGTCTCTCCCGATCGCGATCGCCCCGCAAAATGAGCCAGCTTACGGATCAGTATTTGCCACTCTTCCCGATCCCTTATACTGAATATAAATCTATCCCCCTAGAACTCCCATGCCCTCACCCTTCCCCGGCATGAATCCCTATTTAGAACACCCCGATCGTTGGTCTACCGTCCACAATCGATTTATCGTTGCGATCGCCGATGTTCTCACGCCAATTCTTCTGCCTCGATACCAAGTAGACATCGAAAAACGAATCTACCAAATCCAAGAAGAAATTCGAGAAGCTTATTTGGAAATTAAAGAAGAAATCACTGGACGAGTCATCACCACGATCGAAATCCTGTCTCCTACGAATAAACGAGGACAAGGCCGCCAAAAGTACGAAGAAAAACGGCAGCGCGTTCTCAGTAGCCGAACCCATCTCGTCGAAATCGATCTGCTTCGATTAGGCGAATCCCTACCCATGAGCGAGACCACGCCCTCCGACTACCATGTCCTGATCAGCCGAGAATTCGATCGTCCCTCAGCAGATCTCTACCCGTTCAATCTCCAAGACCTCATGCCCAGCATTCCCATCCCGCTACAAATCGGAGAACCCGAACCCCTGATCGACCTAAAGCAATTGATTGAAGATATTACCATTCGATCGGGATACGCCCACTTCATCAACTACGACCTTGACCCCATCCCTACCCTATCCAAATCTAATCAATTCTGGCTTGACGCACTTCTTAAAGCCGCAAAGCTTCGCTAGTTTAACCCCCCTTATTGAATTAGTCTAGATTGCGCGAGCGGATTCGATGCCGACCCCTTGCTATACTAAAGTTAGCAACCTATCGAGGATTACCCATGCTAGCCACCCTCACCGTCGATGCTGAACTCCTTCAAACCGCGATCGACCTCGATACCCAAAACACCAAAGACACGATCGTCGAAGCCGCCCTCCGCGAATACATCTACCATCGTCAACAACTCAAAGAAGCTGTCATGATTGGAGCCGCCGCTGCTGATCGGGGTGATGTAATTGACGGAGAAACTGCGATCGCCGCACTCCGAGAAAAAATTAACACTTGGCGTAACGAGGCATCCTAATGACTCGTCGTTACGTTATCACAGCGCCCGCGAATCATGACCTTGAAGACATTCTCCGTAGCATTGCAGATTTTGCAGGATTCGACCAATCGGATCGCTTTCTCACTCGTTTTACTGAAAAGCTGAAACAGATCGTAGCCTTTCCAAATCTCGGAAAACCTCGCCAAGAATGGGGAGAAAACTATCGTAGTGTTGTGTTGAATGACTACCTCATCCTCTATCGTTCTACCGAAGACCTCGTTGAAATTCTTCGTATTGTCAGTGGACGACGAGATCTTGACGAACTTTTCAAGGATCTTCCATAAACTCAACAGATTTCCCCCGATCGCGAAATCTGTTGCATAAACCAATTCCCAATTTCAATCCCTTCCTCCTGCTCCCACCGCCCCAACGCCTCCTCCAGAAGCACTCCCGTCAACCCCACCATCACCGTCGAAGCTTCAACTTGACGATACCGTTTCCCTTCCAACACAAACATCAACACCCGTTTCCCCTGAATATCAATCATCCAATATTCCGGAACCCCGATCGCCGCATAGATCTCTTTCATCTCATGGAGATCACTCGCTAACGTCGTATCCGAAATCTCCCCCACCAAATTCGGAACCCGCCACTGCTCCAAATCAATCCGTCTCGTCTCTCCCGATTTCCAACGCGGCGCACCTTCCCCCACATACAACAACAAATCTGGAGCCGCCGCCTGCAGGCCCGATCGCTCCAGCAATCCACCACTAAACGATCGGGCTTTCTGATTCGGATGCGCCATGTACCACAGCGAAATCAACAGAATAAATAAATCCTTCACCTCAGCGTGACTGATTCCTGCCCAACTCATATCACGCACCAAGAATAAATTCCGATCGAAATACCATTGCGCAGTTTTCGAGGTCGTCCCATCGCGCCATTGTTCATACTCATCCCACGTCATCGACCTCCACTGCGGTATCGATCGGGTTCGCTCTATCAATTGTGGTGTGAGGTCAAGGGAAAGCGTCATAACACTACCACCGCTGAATGGTCCGTCACGCCATTATACCTTACCCCTCCTTCACCATCCAAACCAACATCTCCAACAACCGATCGATCGGCTCCAACGGGTAATCCGTAAGATCGATCGTCACCACAGTGCCCTCTAACTTAAGAAATCGCCAAAGCGTCCCACTCGTCACACAGCCGTACACCGTTTTGATATCGGAATTGTTATCAGTATTGAACTTCGCAGCGGCTACCATTTCTGCAATACATTGCGGAACGCCTAGTTTTAAATCTGCTTTTTTTGCTTCAACTAAGACAATGACTGGAGACTCGATCGCATAGAGTTCAGGCGATCGACTAATCAAAAAATCACAAATCCCGTTCAAACCCAAACTCGTATCCACCGTAAAGTCTTCTCCGGAAAAGAGAGCTACTTCTCGGTTTAATAGTTCTCGAACTTCGACTAGAAGTGGCGCAACCAAAAGTTCCGATCGGGCTTTCTCACTGCCAGTTGCGATCGCCAAGGTACGTGTTTTATTCAAAAAGCCTGTGAGGACGGGATCAGGGAGAATGGGCGGGAGATCAGACGGAATAAACCGATCGCCTTCTTTCGTCGTCAATCCAAAGGTTTTCTTCAATTGGCTAATGGATGTAAAAGAACTATACGGCATTGTAAATTCCCCTCTCTATAAATTTCTAACTAACTCCGGCTCCCCCAAAATTGGGGGCCGGGGGGCAGTTCGTCAGGATTGATTGTGATCAAGTATCAATTCCCAAACTATACCTCAAATTCCTCAACTCCCCGCCTTGTAAATCGTCACAATCTCAGGCCCAGTCGAAACCTCAGCCGGAACCTCAGAGGCTATTTCAGTCGTTTCACCAATAGTCGCCATCGGCAGTGCCCCCTGCATCTTACTAATCCAATCCGTCAGATTTTCTAATTGCTGATCCGGTTTCAGGGTGCCGAGACCGCGTACGGTGACTTTGCCCGGTTGATAGACAAAGCGCGAATGTAAATGTTTCGGGAGGTTCTCTTTGAGCAATTTCCAAGCGGGTTCCTCCATGGGCGTTTCGAGAATGACGTGCTGTTGACCTTCGGGTTTTACGCGGGAGAATCCGACCTTTTTCGCGACTTGCTTCAGTTCCATCACCCGCAAAATCTGCTGCGCGGCACTGGGGATTTGACCATAACGATCGACCCAATCCGCCGCAATTTCCATGAGTTCTTTTTTGCTACTGGCGGCAGCTACGGCGCGATAGGCTGACATTTTCTGGTCAGGATCGGTAATGAAATCAGCCGGAATAAAGGCCGTGAGATTGAGATCAATTTGCGTGTCATCCACTTGGGGAATCTCCTGACCGCGAATCTCTTTAATCGCATCGTCCAACATTTCCATATACAGATCAAAGCCGATCGCCTCCATTTGTCCCGATTGCTCAGCCCCCAATAAATTGCCCACGCCCCGGATCTCCATATCCCGCATGGCAAGCTGATACCCAGAACCCAATTGCGTAAACTCCTGCAAGGCTCTGAGGCGCTGTCTGGCGGATTCTGAGAGTTCCCGCTGTTTTGGATAGAGAATCCAGGCGTGGGCCTGAATTCCGGCCCGCCCGACGCGACCGCGCAATTGGTAAAGCTGGGATAGACCAAAGAGCTGTGCGTTTTCAATGATGATGGTGTTGACGCGGGGAATGTCGAGTCCTGATTCCACAATGGTCGTGCAAACTAAAATGTCGGCTTCCGCTTGACTAAAGGCCAACATCGTCGCTTCCAGTTCCGAATCCAACATTTGTCCATGGGCCACCGCAATGCGCGCACCGGGAACCATTTCTCGTAGCGTTGCCGAGATTTCTTCGATGCCTTCCACTCGGGGAACGACGTAGAAAATCTGACCACCCCGATCGAGTTCTTGTCGCAGGGCCGATCGGATGATTTCGGGTTCGTAGGGGGAGAGGTGGGTTTTGATGGGTCTTCGGGAGGGTGGGGGTGTGGTGATCAGGCTCATCTCACGGACGCCGGAGAGAGACATGTAGAGGGTTCTGGGAATCGGAGTGGCGCTGAGAGTGAGGACATCGATTTGCGATCGGAGTGATTTTATTTTTTCCTTTTGGTTGACGCCGAAGCGTTGTTCTTCATCGATCACTAGCAATCCTAAATCTTTGAAGTTAACGCCTTTACCCAATAATTGATGCGTTCCTACTACGATGTCTAATTCACCCACGCTCAGACGTTGAACAATATCTTTTTTCTCATTGTTAGTTTTAAACCGATTCAACAAACCAATGTGAACGGGATAGGGCGCAAATCGTTCTTTTAAGGTGTGATAATGCTGTTGCGTCAGAATCGTCGTCGGAGCTAGCAATGCAACTTGTTTGCCTGTGGTCACGGCTTTGAAAATGGCGCGAATGGCCACTTCAGTTTTGCCAAAGCCTACGTCGCCGCAGACAAGTCGATCCATGGGCCGATCGCTTTCCATATCCAACTTCACATCCTGCGTGGCTTTGAGCTGATCGGGAGTGGGCTGGTAGGGGAAGGAGTCTTCCATTTCCTGCTGCCAAGGGGTGTCCTGCGGATAGGCAAATCCGGTTTGCTGGGCGCGGTTGGCGTAGAGTTGGAGTAAATCAACGGCCACTTTTTTAATGGCTTTTTTGACTTTGCTTTTGGTCTTTTCCCAGGCTTTACTGGACATTTTATTTAAGTCGGGTTTCTTGTCACCGACGGCTCGGAAGCGAGACAGAGAGCCGACTTGGTCTGCAGCGACGCGGAGGGTGCCATCGGCATATTGTAGGACGAGGTATTCGCGAGTTTGATTATTTAATGTCAAACTTTCGAGTTTGAGAAATTTGCCAATGCCGTGGGTTTTGTGGACGACGTAGTCATTGGGTTGGAGTTTGTTGGGATCGACTTGTTTTGAGGTGGCGCGGCGGCGTTTGCGGATGTAGGTGGGGGTGGTGAGCGTGTGCTGACCGAAGAATTCCCGATCGGTGACAAGCACAATGCGAAAGGTGGGCAGGACAAAGCCTTCGAGTTCCGCTAAGCCAGAATATTTGACGCCGACGGGGGTGCGACCTGCAATCAGTTTTTCAATGGCGGGGAAGTCTTTGGGATTGGGGATGAATTGCGCGGGGCAGTCGTGTTCTTGCAGTAAGGCGACCGATCGCGAGGGCTGCGCGGACACGAGCCAAATAGCAAATCCCTTCGATCGTTCCTCTCGTAAAATCTCCGCGAGTTTGCCAAACTGGTGCGGGATAGCGGCGATCGGGCGACTAGACAGATTCAATCCAGCATTGACTTCTGCAAGTTCGCTTAAATGGATTTGATCAAATTCACTAGCATTCTCAAGACTGGTTGCAAAACTGTGATGCAGCGGTTGTAGAATTTGGTGTAGATTCAATTCCTTCCAGTGTTCTTCCACATGGTCATACCACCGATCGCCATGAGCCTCTGCCAGCACCAGTTCATCAAAAGCAACGATCGTCGTCTCCGGCAAATAGTCCAACAGCGACGCCGGGTTTTCAAACGCCAATCCCAAGAACCGCCGCATTCCTTCGATCGGCTCTCCAATCAAAATCCGTTCACCCTCTTCGTCCGATAGAACGGTGCTAATAGTTTTGCGTTGTTCGTCAGTGAGGGCGGCCTGAATGATGGGACTAAAACTCGTGGGGGTGAGAACGATTTGATTCAAGCGATCGAGCGATCGTTGCGTCCCCGGATCAAACTCCCGAATCTGCTCTAATTCATCCCCGAACAAATCAATCCGCAATGGCAATTCAGACGAGACGGGAAACACATCAATAATGTCGCCGCGCTGACTCCATTGGCCTTCACTTTCAACCAATGTGACTTTCTCGTATCCCAATCTAGCGAGTTTTTTCGCGAGGGTACTGGTATTAATTTCATCGCCTTTACTGAGGGCTTCGCAGTAGGAGGCAAAGACTTCTTTTGGGGGCAAATGCTTTTGCAGGGCGCGTTCTGTGGTGACGATCGCCCAAGGTTTTTCGCTTTTCACCAAGTCTGCTAGAACCTGCAACTGTCCCCAGACCATTTCCGACTCGGGGTCAAAAGCTTCGTAGGGAGAGGCTTCGGAGGTGGGATAAAAGTGAACCGTGGGCCAGCCCATGGCTTCGACTTGTGCGGCCCAGCGACCTGCTTCTTCAATGCTAGCGGTGACGATCAGCAGAGACCGATCGCGGCTTTGGGCGAGGGCACTGGCCACGAGGCCCTTGGGGAGTCGTGCTAAGCCCGAGAGATGCAACCGTTTTTTCTGGGCGAGTTTCGTCAGGAGTTCGTCTGCGAGGGGCGATCGTCCCAGTGACCGAGTGACCGAAGAAAAAGCCATAGACTGCGCTGAGACCGGAAAGTACAGCTTATGATTTTACATTATTTGTACACAGATCCCTTAAGTAAACAGCAGTGCAAGCTGGACTTCTTCTTGGCCCCAGCCCTCATGGTGTAACAGCCAACGCTTCCGATCGAGTCCCCCAGCATACCCCGTCAATTTCCCATTTGCCCCAATCACGCGATGACAGGGTAAAACAATGGAAATTGGATTCAATGAATTGGTCATTCCCACAGCCCTGGCTGATTTTGGCTTCTTTAATAAATCCGCCAATTGCCCATAGGTAATCGTTTTCCCCGGTGGAATCGATCGCAAATGCATCCACACTTCTCGCTGAAAATCCGTCCCACCGGGATTAACGGGAATGCCATCGATCGCATCCAACTCACCTGCAAAGTAGGCTTGTAACCGATCGCTCACGCCTAAAGGATTACGTTTTGGTGTGAGTTTAAAATCAACATACTCTTTGGTCAATAGCTCCTGCATTCGGGCTTCATGGTCCTCAAAATCCACCGCACAAATTGCCGCCCCATCCGACACGACTAAAACAGTGCCGATCTCGGAGGAGAGCCGATCGATCCATAATTCCACAACAGCATCACTCATAACTCAACCACAGTCCATTAAGTCCAGTTTACCGGGGTTTTGCCATAGGCAACGCTTCGCGAACGGCTCCGCTCACCCCTCGATCTGCGTAGCCATTTACCGGGGTTCGACTCCGCTCACCCCTCGATTCTGAGTCTTCGTGAACTGAGCCATATTCGTGGGCTGAGCGGAGTCGAAGCCCACCCCAAGTCTAATCGGAATCGTAATCACAAAAGCCGTACCCTGAGGCAACGATCGGCAAACAATACTCCCACCATGCCGTTCCGTAATAATTTGATGACTGATAGAAAGCCCCAACCCCGTCCCTTTACCAATTTCCTTAGTAGTGAAAAATGAATTGAAAATATCTGGAATCACCGACTCCGGAATGCCACTGCCATTATCAGCAATCTCAATCTCCACGTTCTCATTCAATAATCTGGTTGTAATCATAATTTTTGCATCTTCCACCGATTCCAGCGCATCGATCGCATTCCCCATCAAATTCATAAAGACCTGATTGAGTAATCCCGGATAGCATTGGACCAACTGTAACTGACCATAGTGTTTCTCAACTGCGATCGGGGTTTTGGGTGGACGCTTGAGGCGGTGATTAAGAATCAGGAGCGTGCTGTCAAGACCTTCGTGAAGATTAGCCTCCTTCAGTTCAACCCCATCTAACCGCGAAAAATTCCGCAGACTCAACACAATCTCCTGAATCCGATCGGTGCCCATTTTCATGGATGCCAACAGTTTAGGTAAATCAGTTTGGATAAAGGCTAGATCAATCTCTTCAGCATTGGCCTTGACCGCTTCGCTCAGGGAGTCGCTCTCGTGGTAGAGCGCAATATGCTCTAGTAACTGTCGGACATAGGTTTCTGCATATTCAAGATTGCCATGGACAAAACCGATCGGATTATTCACCTCATGGGCAATCCCCGCCACCATTTCCCCCAGGCTCGACATTTTCTCACTTTGAATCAATTGCCTTTGGGTTTGTTGCAAATTGGTCAGAGTATTAGACAATTCCTGAGTACGTTCCTGAACCTGGGATTCCAGAGTTTCATTGTAGGTCTCAAGCTGGGAAAATGAGGTCTGAAGCTGAGAGACCATACTGGAAAACGATCGGGCTAAACTGCCCAATTCATCTGGTCGTTGCGTATCCAATTCCACCTCAAAATCTCCGCGCTCGATCGCCCGAGTCGCGGCTGAAAGCTTAAACAAAGGCAGATGAACATTGCGTCGCAACACCCGATAAAGCAAAAACAACTCCAAAAATAATGCCAATATCCCCAACACAATCAATGGCAGGGTTTGCTCGATCGCCTTCAAGACCAAATCCGACTGAGGATAAATTGTCACCCATATCCAATCCGGGCCTTTGATTTTGGTAATCGCCCAGAATGATTTCCCCTTTGGGTCTTTGATAATTTGAATGGGATCAGTGGAAGGGGCCGATCGGGTTTGGTCATAAATTCGTTTTAGTTCGGGATCATTGATACTTTGAAGCTTGAGTTTGCCCCCCGAAGCTTTGATTTCGTCCATGCGATTCGGGTGGACAATCAGGAGTCCATCTTGTTGAAAGATCACATTACGACTATGGGGAAAGGCATCCCGAATCGTCACCTCCATCAAGTCATTAACCACAATGTCATTGCCGATCGTCCCAATATGCTTACCCTCGTAATCCACAGGCGTCACCAACGACACCATCCACCGGGCCGGAACCGCATCAAAGTAAAGTGAAGTCCATTGGGACGATCGACTGGGGTTCTTAGCGGGAGTGGCGAGTTGGCCATACTCTTCTTGGGTAACATCGGTGTTAGCCGTCGCTTCGAGTCCCCAAAGGGTCTTAGGTCGATAGTCCACGGAAATATTTTGGCTACTGTTGACCCAAGTATTGTCATAGCGACTGTAAAAAGCCCGACCATACTGACTCGTCACGGCTTCAAAGGTGAGGATTTGAGATTTAAGCTTGTCGGTGAGTTGAACCTGTGAGCCGACTAAAACGGTCGATTTTTTCAAGGCCGGAAACAGCTTGAGATCTTGCTTTTGGGGAAAATTGCGCAGGGTCCCGTCACTCCATCGAGACATCTGCTGATCAAACCGCTGCGTCGGCTCGGGCGGTTGCGCCAGTCGCTCCATCAGATCCTGCTTCAAAATCTGCTGATTCACTTCCGCTAGTTGAAAAACTTCGCTGTCATGGGCCGATCGGTCCTGAAGATGTCGTCGCAGATCTTGTCGGATCTGGGCTTCTCCGGTGTGCAAGGTATAAAAATAGACTACCGCGATCGCAAAAGTAGAGATTCCCACCACAGGAAATCCCAGCCAAGCCATGGTTTTGAGGGTGAGCGATCGGCGGAGTCGCTCTTTCAGGTTCGATCGAAGCATGATGGGTATGAGCAAAGGCCAGAAGTCATGAAGCCCTGAGATCTTTTAGTATACCGTCGCTCTCATCAGGGCGCTTTCAATCCTTATCTACCAGCTAATCCCACAAAACCCGGATCAAGTTTACGCGACTGCGCCCAAACCAGCTAGAATAATCACCTGTACATTTGTTAAGACTTCTTTACCTCTTATAAGGTCCCTATGTCTCTTCCCATTCGGAACGTTGCAATTATCGCGCACGTTGATCACGGTAAAACGACCCTCGTCGATGCTCTGCTAAAACAAGCGGGCACGTTCCGTGAAAATGAAGAAGTCCCAGATTGCGTGATGGATTCCAACGATCTAGAGCGGGAGCGGGGCATTACGATTCTGTCGAAAAACACGGCAGTTCGTTACAAAGATACGCTGATCAATATTGTGGATACGCCCGGACACGCGGACTTCGGCGGCGAAGTTGAGCGGGTGCTGGGGATGGTAGACGGTTGTCTGTTGATCGTCGATGCCAATGAAGGCCCGATGCCCCAGACGCGCTTTGTGTTGAAAAAGGCGCTGGAAAAGGGTCTCCGCCCGATCGTCTTCGTGAACAAAATCGATCGGGTCCGTCTCGATCCCCATGGCGCAGTGGACAAGGTTTTGGACTTGTTCCTAGAACTCGGTGCGGACGACGACCAATGTGATTTTAAATACCTCTTCGGGTCCGGTCTCGGTGGCTTTGCGAAAGACTCTCCTGAGGAAGAGTCGGACAGCATGACGCCGCTCTTTGATGCGATCCTGCGCCACGTTCCACCTCCTGTGGGAGATAAGGACAAGCCATTGCAGTTGCAAGTGACAACGATCGACTACTCCGAATATTTAGGCCGGATCGTCATTGGAAAAATCCACAACGGCACCATCCGATCGGGTCAGCAGGCGGCCTTGGTCCAAGATGGCGGCAAGATTGTCCGAGGGAAAATCTCGAAGCTCATGGGCTTTGATGGCTTGCGTCGGATTGAAGTGGATGAACTCACCGCAGGTAACTTGGTCGCAGTCGCCGGATTTGCCGATGCCAACATTGGTGAAACCATCACCTGTCCCGATGAGCCACAAGCGCTACCGATGATCCGCGTCGATGAACCGACGTTGCAAATGACCTTCATGGTCAACGATTCACCCTTCGCTGGGAAAGAAGGTAAGTTCGTCACCTCGCGTCAGATTCGCGATCGGCTGATGAAAGAACTCCAAACCAACGTCGCCCTCCGCGTCGATGAAACGGATTCTCCCGACAAGTTCGCCGTCGCAGGACGCGGAGAATTACACCTCGGCATCTTAATTGAAACCATGCGTCGTGAAGGCTATGAGTTCCAAGTGTCTCAGCCTCAGGTCATCTACCGCGACTTAAACGGCAAAAACTGTGAGCCATTTGAATTACTCGCCGTCGATGTCCCCGATGAAGCGGTGGGATCGATCATTGAAAAGCTGGGCACCCGCAAAGCTGAAATGACCAACATGGAAGCCAACGGCAGCGGTCGTACGGTATTGGAATTTGTCGTCGCCGCCCGTGGCTTGATTGGGTTCCGTGGGGACTTCATTCGCATGACACGCGGCGAAGGCATCATGAACCACAGCTTCTTGGATTACCGTCCAACGATCGGTGAAATCCAAGCCCGCTACAACGGCGTCATCACCTCCCTCGAAGAAGGAACGGCAACGTTCTATTCCTTGATGAACGCAGAAGATCGCGGCATGTTCTTCATCAAGCCGACCACGAAAGTCTACAAAGGCATGATCATCGGCGAACACAACCGTCCCCAGGATCTCGAACTCAACGTTTGCAAATCCAAGCAGCTCACCAACCACCGCGCATCCGGCGGTGAAGAAACCGTCCAACTCAAGGCTCCCCAAGAAATGAACTTGGAACGCGCCCTAGAGTACATCGGTTCCGACGAACTACTGGAAATCACACCGGAGTCGGTGCGGTTACGCAAGCTCGATAAGAAGCGGGCGATGGCAGGCAAGAAATAAGCGATCGGTCTAAAAGGCGATCGGTCATAATAGAAGGAGGTTCTTAGGAGCCTCCTTTTTTGTCTGTAGGTCAATGATTCTGATGAGCAAAACCATCACCCTAAACCTCCCTAAATCCGTGCTGCGGCGATCGCGTTACAATATAGTTATCACTTCCTCGTCATCATCATGATCACAGGCATCAAGCAAAAAGCGATCGTCGGTCACAACGGCAAAATCGAAATCCCGACCTCGGAATTACCTGAAGGGGCGATCGTAGAGATCCTCATTTTTATGGACTCCCCAGATGACTCAACTGCTATCCATCCGAAACTTTTAGAAGCGATCGATCGGGTTGAAGCGCGACAAGATCTTGTGACCTTTACGCCAGAAGAATGGAATGCGCAATATCACGTTTGATCGCGACGCCTTCGCGCAATTCACGGACTGGGCAACCCGTGATAAAAAGATTCACGATCGGATTATTGTCCTGATTAATGAGACGCTTCGCGATCCATTCAAAGGCATCGGAAAACCAGAACCATTAAAATATGATCTCAAGGGCTGGTGGTCACGACGAATCACCGATGAACATCGACTGATTTACAAAGTCACCGACACAGAAATTACCATTCTCAGTTGTTACTCCCACTATGAGAATTAGGCGGAGAGAGTCAACGATCGGAGCTAACTGCCTTACGACAAGCCGCAGATGCCTTAATGATTCGGAAAGCTCATGCTTGGTCAGTTCTGAAATGGCACGGCATTCCAGTTCCTGCGATCGATTCACTTCCAACCGCCGAAGAGCAACTGTATGGCGATCTCTAATCTTTTACGAAAGCAGGTTCTTAGTCGATCGGACTACCGTTGTGAATATTGCAAAACGTCTTCCAGGATCACAGGAATGCCGTTGGTCATGGAACACTGAAGTGAACCCCTAACTTCGGACAGGAAAGAAATGGATTTAAGGAGATTCTTCCTTTATATCACATTTCTGATTACGTTGCTCTTCCCATTTCTTTTCATACTCATCCGGTGTTAAGTATCCCAA
>JAAFJU010000042.1 GCA_013298165.1 Synechococcales cyanobacterium bin31.maxbin.ball.101
TCGTCACCCGATCAGACTAACCAAGAGTGGAGTCCAGCGTGTTGAGAGGTTTTACGGATCGATTCAGCGAGGGTGAGGTTCAGAAATCGGTTCAAAACTGCCGACTGCTTTTAGTTCAGTTTCAGGTCGCGATCGCAGCGGCTGCGGACCCACGATCGGCAGCGGTGATTCAAGCTTGGAAAGATTTGCAAACAACGGCGATCGATGCTCTGATCCCCGAGTTAAACCATGCCCTCGAAACCCAGGAAGCTCAAAGTTCAAATCCCGCGCTGGAGGCCAAGCTCCGATCGCTCAACCCTGAAGTCACCCGTCTGATTAAGCTTCTGCAAATTGACTGGCAGTTTTGGCAGGCGGCAAGACAGCCCGATCGGACCCTGCAACGTCAACAGCAGTTACTCACCCATCTAAAACAGTTGGATCAACTCTTGGAGGCGATCGGTCATCACCTCAGTTCAGAATGACCCCTGTTTTCGGCGTTAATTTAAAGTATATTTGAACTACTATTAAATCTATTCGATGCGATAGAAAGCCGTGCAAAGCTTGGGAAAGTCGTTACAATGCACTAGTTTTCGTCACACTTCTAGACTGCTTTTACGCCGCTAATCTTCAACCTCTCGTTCTCTAAACTAGTATTTACCATGCGATCCCCAAGACCCATCCGAATCACCACGCACCGGGATAATCAATCAAAATCGTCGCTTCAGTCCAGTTTTGGTTTTTTGTTAAAACTCTTGGGTGTCGTGACATCGGGTGGGACATTTTTGTTGGGGTTGATGATTTTGTTGACGATCGGCAAGTCTGGTGATTGGCTTTGGAAGCAGGTGACAAGTTGGACGACGCAGCCGCAGCCTGCGCCGCAGGTGGACGTGCGATCGGTAGTGGTGAAGCAGGTTCAAGACTCTAGCGAACTAACGACAGCTCTATTTACCATGGAAGCCGTGGTGCCGACGCAGCAGGATTCCACCATGGGCGGCATGGTGATTGGCTCGACCAAGTTGCTCTACATTGCCCATGGAGAAGTCCGGGCTGGCATTGACTTAAGCAAGATTGCGCTGACGGATGTGCAAGCGCAGGGGGATGCCCTCACCGTCCGCCTGCCTATGCCAAAACTCTTGGATAGCAAAATCGATGTCAGCCGATCGAGCGTCTACGACTACAGCCGAGGCGCACTGGGGTTGGGACCTGATGTCGCGCCCCAGCTTCAAAGTCTCGCCCAGCAGAAAGCGCTGCTCAAAATCACCGATGCTGCCTGCGAAAAAGGCATTCTGACCCAGGCGAACGATCGGGCCAAACTCGTCCTCGGACAACTCCTCAAGTCCCCCGCCTACAAAACCATCACCGTCACGGTCCAAGCCCCCGATGTCGCAACCTGCAAAGCCTCTGCCGCCCAGCTTGCCCCTCAGTCTGTTCCCAGTCCCGCCCCCAGCATGAATCCCACGCCTAATCCTGTCGCCACAACCAGTCCTGCTGCACCCCCAAATCCGATCGCACCGCCAAATCCGATCGCACCATTGAATCCATCTCCCCTGCCAAGCCCTCAATCTGAAAATTCTCTTCCTAGCTTTAAAATTAAAGGATAAATGGCGCAATTAAATCAGCCAAATGATCAGGCCAAATGATCAGGAAATCCTAAAACCTCAAAAATAATTCTGTAGAGCTAACTACAGAATTCTAAAAAACTGGGATCGCTCTTCACGAGAGCGATCCCAGTTTTTGTCAAAACCAAAGATAGTATAAATTTTTCACAGGTTTGGAATCAGTAACCGCAATAATGAAGTCCGATTACGTAGGGATCGTTACAACCACTGAGTCAATACTCACTCATAATGAAAGTGATCGGGTTTGAATAACCTGTCGTTATCTGTCGCTATCAGTGACGGGGATCGACAAACCATTCCAGCTTGACGATCGTTCTAGTTAGTACCGCCCCTTTAATTCCTTTGTCTAATCGTTAATCTCATTGCATTGATCTTGCCCAGATCGTTCGTGAGCCTTGCGAAAGACCTTTTATTAACCACTCATTAACACTGTCGAGAATCGCTCATGACTGCTGACTTCTGCTTAAGCTACGGACTTCCCTGCCCAAATTGCGGTTCTGCGGCTGAGCGCCACACGATTCCCAGCCGTCAATTGGTCCGTACTCAATGTGCCACCTGCGACTACCTATTAATTGCCTGCCAAAAAACAGGCCGCATTATTGAGTGCTATGCACCAGGTGTGCGGGAAATCAGCGTCAGAGAGCGGACTCATGCAACGGTTTCCGCTGGCTTTAGGGCTGAATCGTTAGAACTGGCGTAGTGATTTACGGGCGTAGTGATTTACGCAGGCGTGGCGAGTTGCTCTAGTTGATTCGCCCGCAGTTGACCACAGGCGGCGTTCGCGTCTAACCCCCGCGATCGTCGCACACTCACCGCTACATTTTTGGCCTTGAGGGTACTCATAAAGACTTGCAGTTGCCGATCGTTCGGGCGCTGATAGTCCACTTCAGAAATCGGGTTATAGGGAATGAGATTGACATGGCTCTGAAATCCTTTCAGTAAGTGAGCCAGTTCATGGGCGTGCTGCGTATGATCGTTCATGCCCGCCAACACAATATATTCAAACGTCACCCGTCGTCCGGTGATGTTGACGTAGTCACGGCATTCGTCTAGCAAGGCTTCTAGAGGGTACTTTGTCGCAGAAGGAATGAGTTGCTCCCGCACTTCTTGATTCGAGGCATGGAGACTGACGGCGAGGGTGGATTGAAGATGCCGATCGGCCAAGCGTCGAATTTGTCCGGGAATGCCCACGGTGGAAATGGTCATCGATCGTTGACCAATGCCAATGTCTTGGTTCATCGATCGCACCGCTTCCGCCACATTTTCTACATTCAACAGCGGTTCGCCCATGCCCATGAACACGACGTTGCTGACTCGTTCTTGGAAATCAGCCTGCACCGTGAGAATCTGGTCCACAATTTCGTGGCGCTCTAGATTGCGTTTAAATCCGCCTTTGCCCGTGGCGCAGAAGTCACAGGCCATGGGGCAACCTACTTGAGATGAGACACAAACCGTGAGCCGATCGAGCTTGTTGCTGCCTGTTTTATAAGCCGGGATGCCGACGGCTTCGATGATCTGGCCGTCCACCATTTCGAGCAAAAACTTGACCGTGCCGTCACGGGAGGGCGATCGCAGGGCAATGCGCGATCGGCCAATATTCACATTTGTCACCGTCTCTCGCCAAGCCTTCGGAAAGACCGTCACTTCCGCCAAGGACTGAATGCCCCGTTCATAAATCCACTGGTGCAACTGCTTGCCGCGATAGGCAGGCTGTCCCTGCGTCTGAATCCAATCCGTCAATTCTGTAACGCTCGCTCCTACGAGCGGGACTACGATCGTTGCATCGGGTGTCGCATCTGTCGCATCTGCATCTGTCGCATCTAAATCTGTCGCATCTACAGTGGGAGCGGAGAATTCAGGATTCATGGAAAAATCCCATTCATTAGGAATGGCGATAAAAAGCAAGCTTCTATACTAGCCTGTCCCGCGAGGCTCATTTCGGTTCACCCAGTCAGAGGAAGCCGTGAGTTTAGTCTGAGACCTAAAGTAGACCATGATAGTTAGATTCTCCATCTCTAACGTTCAATTTCTAACGTTCAACGTCTAACGTTAAATGTCTCAAATTGCCATCATCTTTTGAAAGACTGTTTTTTCTTCTGAACTCATGCTATTTGTAGTGAAGCGAGTGAGCTAGGTTGAATGAACGCTCTGCCATGTGACCTCCCGAATGTGTTTCTGTAAAGTTGATGATGGCAGTTGTCCTTGAGTTTTTGGCATTAGAACCCTCAGTAAAGTTCTAGCCCCTTGGCTTCTACATCGTGTGCCTTATGTCTTTCAACCTCAGTCCTCAGTCCGTGTTTCCTGTTTCGTCCCTTCCTTCTGCCATGATTGCGGCGGCTATGGATCTGGTTCCTGAGCCGATCGTCCTCACCACGATTGATGGCGTGATTACCTATTTCAACCGAGCGGCCCAAGATTTGTTTCAAGGGGCTGGTAATTTGCAACCCTCTTCTAATTTGCTCGATGTGTTCATGTCGCAATGGATCTCGACTGCGGACTGGACTCAGATTTTATATCGAATGCGATCGGGACAGTGTGACTTAGAGGTGCAATTGAATCTGAGTGATTCGCCGAAAATTGTCTCGATCGCTCTGCGGCAGATTTCCCAGGAGTCGGTTGGTCGTACGCTGGATAGCAGCCCTGAGCTATGGCTGTGGCGGTTCCAAGATCTCACCCCTCAACAACGGCAGCAGGCGGAATGGATCGAGCGGACGGCTGCGCTAGAGCGATCGAGCCGCCATATGTCTGAGTTTTTGTCGAATATGTCCCATGAGTTGCGGACGCCGTTGACCTCGATTTTAGGGTTTTCGTCGATGTTGAAGCAGCAGATTTTTGGGGAGTTAAATGAGAAACAATCGGTTTACATTCGACAAATTCATCGCAGTGGTCAGTATTTACTGGCGTTGATTAACGATATTCTTGACCTGTCTAAGATTGAAGCGGGCCAGATGACGTTGGAATGTACGCCGCTCTCGGCGATTCGGCTCTGTGAAGAGGCGATCGAGTCCGTCCAGCAGCAATCTCAGCTCAAACAGCTCTCCGTGCGGACTCAGTTTGAGCCGTCGATCGCGCAGCTTTGGGCGGATGAGTTGCGGGTGCGACAGATGATTTTGAATTTGCTGTCGAATGCGATTAAGTTTTCATCGGAGGGTGGGACGATCGAGGTCCGATCGCAGCAGCAAGGTGAGCAGATCTGGATCGAGGTTCAGGACTATGGCATTGGCATTGAAGCGGAGAAGCAACATTTAGTGTTCAAGCCGTTCCAGCAAGTGGATAATTCCATCCAACGACGACGGCAGGGAACCGGGCTGGGGTTGGCCTTGACGAAACATTTGGCGGAGTTACATGGTGGAACGGTGAGTTTTACTTCGGAAATGGGGATGGGCAGTTGTTTTGTGCTGAAGTTGCCGATGGTCGAAGACCGACCTGAGGTCATCGAATCAGAGTTTCCAATCAAATCAGAGTATCGTAAAGAGTGATTTGGTTAGTGGTTGACATCCATGGACTTTCTTTTAGCTGCCTTTGAATTTACGTCACCGGGTCCGATCGCTCTGGAGTTGGGACCGCTGCGAATGTATTGGTATGGCATTTTTATTGCATCGGCGGTGTTGATCGGGGTGCAGTTGTCCATGGCGTTGGCTCCTAGGCGGAACATTGACCCGGAACTCATGGGAGATTTGGCCTTTGCGTTGGTGTTGGGGGCATTGCCCGGTGCGCGGCTCTATTATGTGCTGTTCCAATGGCGGGATTATGTGGGTCATCTGGAGAAGATGATTGCCATTTGGGAGGGGGGCATTGCGATTCATGGGGCGATTTTGGGTGGGATGTTGGCGGCTTGGGGGTTTGCGAGGTGGAAAAAAACCTCGTTTTGGCAATTAGCCGATCTCGTTGCGCCGTCGTTGATTTTGGGGCAGGCGATCGGTCGGTGGGGAAATTTTTTCAATTCGGAAGCCTATGGATCGCCCACGGAGTTGCCTTGGAAGTTATTGATTCCGGTGTCCAGACGAATGCCAGGGTTTGAATCGATCGCTTACTATCACCCAACCTTTCTGTATGAATCGCTGTGGAATTTGGGGGTGTTTGGGATTTTGATGACGCTGTTCTTTAAAGTGGGGCATCGGTTGAAACCGGGGATGCTCTTCTGCGTCTATGCGATCGCCTATAGCGGGGGACGGCTTTGGATTGAGGGGCTGCGGACGGATAGCTTGATGGCGGGTCCGTTGAAGATGGCGCAGTTGGTGAGTTTGACGGCGATCGCCCTAGGCTTTGTGGGTTTGTGGTGGTTCTCAAAAATGGAAAACCCCCAAAGGGCGAACCTTCGGGGGAAGTAAGTCAGGGTGCATCTACCATTCCTCTCTTCTCTCTAGGGGAAGCGATTCCGGACAGTTTCGTTAAATTTAGTTTTTTTGGGATTAATCTCCCTCTTCAGGATTGTGGAATGTTTCTATGGCCTTTCCTAAGATCTATATCGTGGGAGTGGGTCCGGGGGATCCGGAGCTACTGACGGTGAAGGCTGATTCGTTGATTCGATCGGCGGATTTGATTCTCTATACCGACTCGTTGATTCCGCCGGAGATTGTGGCGATCGCTCGTCCTGAGGCGACGGTGCTGCGGGCGGCGGATAAGAATTTGGAGGAGCTTTTAGCGGTGATGATTGAAGCGGCGAAAGCCGGGAAACGAGTGGTGCGGCTGCATGATGGCGATCCTTGTTTTTACGGGGCGATTCAGGAGCAGATGGTGGGGTTGTTAGCGGCGGGGCTTGAGTTTGAGGTTGTGCCTGGGGTCAGTGCGTACCAGTTGGCGGCGGCGCGGTTGCGGGTGGAGCTGACGGTGCCGGAGCGGGTGCAGACGATCATTCTGTCGCGCCTGACGGGACGGACGGTGGTGCCGGAGTCGGAGGAGTTGGCGAGTTTGGCGGCGCACCGATCGAGTCTATGTCTATATCTCAGTGCGAAACATGTGGTTCAGATGCAGGCGCGGCTGCTATTGCATTATCCGCCCCAGACTCCGGTGGCGATCTGTTATCGGTTGGGGTGGGTGGACGAGCGGATTTTGCTGGTGCCGTTAGCGGAGTTGGCGGTGCGAAGTGAGGCGGCGGGCTTTGTCCGATCGACCCTCTACGTCGTCAGTCCAGCATTGATGGCGGAGACGGTTCCGACGGAATATGGCTATCCGGAGCGGTTGGCGTTTTGTGAGGAGTCCGGACGATCGCGCTTGTACAGTCCTGGGCACGATCGGTTGTTTAAGCCCTGAAGAAGTTACTGACAATTTGGTTCAACAAATCATGGGGATTGATTCGATCGATCGCCGCAGTTTGTCTAAGTCTAGAAATGTTATCTGAAGATAAGCGTAAGGGAGCATATCTTTCAGGAAAAGCCCAACTGCATTGCGCACAGTCTAATTGGCATCCACGACAGGACGTACTTTTGAAGTTGTTGCATTCATCACAGAGCGGTTGAAAATTACTCAATTCATTCCCGCCGCCTCTAGTTCTTGGAACCTTGTGGTCCTGCTGAAATCGAACGTCCGGTTCCGATCGGCTACAAATACAACATCTCGATTGATGTGTTTCCAAGATCTGCTGCCAGTCAGTATCAGATAACTTAATCCGTGGCACTCTCTTTTCACTCAACGCTAGGCTGATGAGTTGGTATAGTTTGCCTTCTCGTCCAATTCCTGTGACACCTTCCTCGCCTTGTAGTTCACGCAACCGTCGAAATACATCGACATAGGGTTTATAGGGTTTGCTATCTGAATGTTGATTTCTTCTAAAACGGTCAATCGATTCTCGCAAATCGCTCTCTTTTACCTGAGGCCCTGGAATTCCATGACCGTCGGGCCATAGTTTTTCCAACAGGACTCGATAGTAAGACTTATTGGCTTCGCTGGGACAGATAAAGTTTTGAGAGACGTTATTCAACCAAATTTCTCGAATGATGTTGTCTGGAACCTCTTTTTCACTGACAGGTGCAAGGGATGAAAATTTCTGTCGTCCACGACTTTTTCGTTCATTGGCCATTCTCAATGATCCCCCCGCAGTAGCCAGATGGGATCGATATCCAACACTTTTGAGATGGCATCCAGCTCATAATCTCTCAGAGACCTGACTTGACGCTCAATCTCTGAGATATCTGACTGTTCTAGCTTGATTCCATAATCAACATTGAGAGCCGCCGCTAATTCAACCTGCGCTAATTCATGTTGCAGTCTAGCTTGACGAATTCTCTCCCCGCTGATATTCAGTTTATCTTCCATGGTCAAACACCTCAAACGCATGAGGGTGATGTTACGTAAGACTGAAGCTATTCGTAGACGAAAATCGTCTACTATATATTTCGGTGAGTAAATCCTTTATGATTGAGATCTAACATTTAGTCTTGATATGCTTGTTTCATCGTTCTTTGCTGGCATTGGTGGTTTTGATCTTGGGTTTGAAAGAGCGGGGATGAAGGTTGCATTTCAATGTGAAATTGATCCGTTTTGTCAACAGATTCTTAAGCGCCACTGGCCACATATCCCCCTCCATGAAGACATCACAACGCTCCAGCCATCAACTATCCCTACCTCTGACTTGTGGTGTGCCGGATGGCCTTGCCAAGATCTCAGTACTGCCAATACCGATCGCACCGGACTTGCAGGAAAGCGAAGTGGACTCTTCTTCACGTTTATGGATTTGGTTAGAGAAGTTCATCCAGCGTGGTTGGTCATGGAAAATGTGCCGGGACTCCTCTCAGCCGAACAGGGAACTGCGCTTGAGTCAGTTATCGACACGATCGAAGCGCATGGGTATTTGGGGGGATGGGTCTCGTGTAACGCTGTCCATGCGGGCTTACCTCACAACCGAGACAGAGTGTTCTTTGTTGCAAGTTATCGATCAGAACGTGCCTATCACTTCTTTGCTGACAGCCGCGAATTGTCTGGGGATACTTCGTCGCGAGAATCGAGCAAAGCGAAAGCTGGATCCGATTTTTGTCAAGGCCCTCTCGGAGACTCTCCGCTTGTGGTACAACGTCGCGGCGGCTTCGGGTACACCTTGGCCAAAGGCATCTGCCCCACGTTACGTGCCCAAACTGGAGGCCATCAAGGAGGTCATTCAGACCGACCCATACTCTGTGGCGAGAAACTTGACGTGGACCGAGTGGGAGAGGCTTATGGGGTTTCCTCCCGGATGGACGGTCGTCGAGGGCGACTCATTGGTAATGCCGTTGTCCCTGCCATCAGTGAATGGATTGGAAGACGAATCCTAGAGATTGAGCGCGAGTTTGGGCATTAGAGCAAAATCCGATCGGCTTCGATCGTCACAGTGGGAAAACCTGCGATCGTCAGCGTTTGACCTTTGGTGAAAATTTGAATGGATTGATAGACTTTGCCAGATGGATTGCGGTGAACTTCAATTTGATTGTCTTGTAAATTGACGATCCAGACTTCTGCGACTCCGGCTTCGGCGTAGACGGGGAGTTTGATCGTTCGGTCAATGATTAACGTCGTATCTGAAACTTCCACCAATAGGTAAATGTCACTCGGTCTTGGATGATCTGTTAGATAAAAATCTGGACTGAGCTTGAGAATGGCAATATCAGGCTGAGGCTCATTGTATTCATTCAGTTGAACGGGATCTTGAACACTCACGATCGCCCGATCGGCCAGACAGTGGGACAGGACAAAATTCAGTCGCTTCGTCGCCGTTGCATGACGTTTTCCAATACCCATCTCAATCGCCTGATTCAAATTTGGAAAGGGATAGGACTGATAGTCCGTTTTCCGAAGGATTTCGCCATTGATTAACTCATAGGGTTCGCCCTCCTGGAGAATCCCCGTCTCGATCATCTGTTGGTAATCGGTGACGGTAAAGCGTTTGCGATCGAGTTGGAGAACCATGGGCACAACCTTCTGCGATAAACGGTTAGCTCTCAATGTAGCAAATTTTCGGGAAGCACTCGATGCGATCGACCCTCTACTGGAACGAAGACAACAGCTTGTCCCCCGCTTGAATCCGGGAGGTTTCCCCAATGAGGATGCACTCGGACATGAGGGACCGATCGATCGGGGCTAGAGCTGGGATTTGGCTACGGTCTGCCTTGTGATATTCAGTCCCATCCAGCCAGTAAATATCCAGAACCCCATTTTCCCAGATCCAAACCTCATCCGTCCCTAGAACCGCGTAACGCTCTAGTTTTGAAACAGAGCCATGGGTAAAGTCCACTTCGATCGCAAGCCGAAACCCCTGGATTTCATAGGATTCGTCTGCCTCTGCTGAAACAATCCCCTCCTTTTCTTGGGTCGCAGATCCGGTGGGTGTGAATTCAATTTTCTGGCGAAACAGAAATGCTTCAATGAGAAACCCAATGATGCTCTTGAATAATTCGTGATTCAACCCCAGCATAAGAATTTCGATCGTCCCATTGTAGTAAGCCAGCCGGACACCCCGAGTATTCTCAAATCCTTGTTTAAGGGATTTGAAATGCTCCCAGGTTCGATTCGTTTGGATGGTTTTGACATCCCCATTCGCCATTTGGACTTGGTTTAACGATGGGAGTGCGGCTGCGATCGACATGTTTCAGTCTCCAGGATGGGTCCTAATTTGTTGATCTTAACTCTCACATTAGGGATAAAACGCCAACTTCGGAAGACCCAACATCTCATCCCAGCCCTGCATAATATTCAGGCATTGAATCGCCTGACCCGCCTGACCCTTCAGCAGATTATCAATCACCGACATCACAATCACCCGATCGGTCCTTGGATCTACCTCAATACTGATATAGCAAAGATTCGTCCCAGCGGCCCACTTCGTCTGGGGATAGACCCCCGGCGGCAAAATCTTCACCCAAGGCGCATTGCGATAAAACGCCTTATAAATGGTGATCAAATCCTCTCGCACCAGACCCGGATCTCTCAAATTCGCATAGACCGTCGCCAAAATGCCCCGCACCATCGGCACCAAATGCGGCGTAAATTGAATCGGCACATCTCGCCCCGCCAGATCTCCGCAGATCTGCTCAATCTCCGGCGTATGACGATGACGACCGCCCACACCATAGGGTGCGATCGCACTATCCGTCTCCGCCGCCAACATGCCCACCTTCGCCTGACGACCGCCGCCCGAGGTGCCCGACTTCGCATCAATAATCGCTGTCTCCGGCACAATCAACCCTTGCTTCATCAAGGGAGCCAGCGCCAGCAGACTGGCCGTGGGATAGCACCCCGGACAGCCAATCAGGGACGCATTGGCAATCCGATCGCGGTACAATTCCGGCAAGCCATACACCGCCTGCTGATTCGTCTCATCATCAGAGCGATCGGTGTTGTACCAAGTCTTATAGACCTCCAAATCCTTGAAGCGATAGTCCGCCGACAGGTCCAGCACCTGACAGCCCTGGGCTAAAAGCTGCGGAGCCAAATTACAAGCGATCCCGTTGGGCAGAGATAAAAATACCACCTTCGCCCGCGCGGCGATCTCATCCACATCCACGGCCTCAATCCGCTGAGTCACCGCATGGGCAATGTAGGGATACAACGTCCCAAAATCCTGCCCCACTGTACTGTCGCCCGCAATATAAGCCAGCTCTAAAAGCGGATGGTCCTGAAGCAGACGGACTAACTGAACCCCACCATAGCCCGACGCACCCACAATGCCCACCGGAACCCGCACTAACTCACCCATAATTCTGAATCTCTTGAGGCAAATGCCCTGAAGGATGTGATGCATTGTAATGCGTTGGCTCCCACTTTAGTCGCTGACTTTAAGTCGAATTTAAAACCGACCAAAAGAAAACCCCCAAATCTTGGGGGTTCGATCGTACAGGCTGAAAACCTAGACGATCGGCTTTGCAGGAGACAAAACCTTAAAAAGACTTAAAAATCGTCAGAATAGCCCGCATTTGAGGACTGACCCATCTCATTATCTCGGCGAGATCCCAGCAAATTGAGTTGGTCTACGACGATCACCGGAGCCATGCGATTGGCCCCCGTATTGCGATCGACCCAGGTATCAAATTTGAGCGATCCCTTCACCCCGATGAGCGACCCTTTATTGACATATTGCTCCGCAATTTGCGCCGTTTTTCCCCAAATCTCCAAGGTAAACCAGTCTGGCTGATCGTTCTTTGTGCGACGATTTACCGCCAGGGTCAGCCGACATTTCACACTGCCCGACTCAAAATGTCGAACATCGGGTTCTCCGCCAACACGGCCCACAAGAGTCACTACATTTAGGGTCATAAGGTCCGATCGCTCTACTTAATACAAACAGTGAATCCAACAAATTTTGCTAGCCGTGGGAGCATCCCCTGCTGCAACTGGTACGGGTATTCTAGCGTCTAGACCTGAATATTCAACCTCAATTTTTAGTGTAAGGTCCAACAAGATATTACGAAACATTTATTGCGGTCAAAACTTAAAATTAACCTCTAGAGAAAATATGTAAAACCTGTGTAGTATCCAATGTTGCTAGACGAGTGGAATAAAACGTAATAAGATTCAGCATTGATTGCTAGGGAATTCACATAAATTCCTTAATCTTTTCACTCTGTCGGATTAAAATTGCTGAGGATCACGTTGTGGGTTTTTTTAGTCGCTTCTCTTCGTCCCGAGACATGGGTATTGACCTAGGTACCGCTAATACCTTGGTGTACGTATCTGGAAAAGGCATTGTGCTGCAAGAGCCGTCCGTGGTAGCCATGGACCAAAAAGAAGGTATTCCTCTTGCCGTGGGCGAAGAAGCAAAGCGGATGCTGGGTCGGACCCCTGGAAATATTGTGGCCTCTCGGCCTTTGCGGGATGGGGTGATTGCGGATTTTGATGTGGCAGAGTTGATGCTTAAGCACTTCATCACTAAGGTTCACGAAGGGCGTCAACTGGTGTCTCCCCGTGTGGTGATTGGGATTCCTAGTGGTGTTACTGGGGTTGAGCGCCGTGCGGTGATGGATGCAGCCACTCAAGCAGGTGCGCGGGAAGTCTATCTGATCGATGAGCCTGTGGCGGCGGCGATCGGAGCGGGTCTGCCTGTGCAAGAACCCACTGGGAACATGATTATCGACATCGGCGGTGGGACCACAGAAGTCGCGGTATTGAGTCTTCAGGGCACCGTTTTGAGCGAATCGGTTCGGGTTGCAGGGGACGAACTGAGTGAATCGATCATGCAATACATGAAAAAAGTTCACAATCTTGTCATCGGGGAGCGAACCTCCGAAGAAATCAAAATTGCCGTGGGATCTGCCTATCCCAGCAAGGAAATGGACGAAGAAACCATGGAAGTTCGGGGCTTGCACCTGCTTTCGGGTCTTCCCCAGACTGTGACGATCAAGACCCCTGAAATTCGGGAAAGCATGGCTGAACCCCTTGCGGTCATCGTTGATGCGGTCAAGCGCACCCTAGAACGCACGCCGCCAGAACTCGCCTCGGACATCATCGATCGGGGCATCATGCTCGCGGGCGGTGGTGCGCTGTTGCGTGGTCTGGACACTCTGATCAGCCATGAAACGGGTATCGTTGTCCATGTGGCGGCGGATCCCCTCAGTTGTGTTGTGTTGGGCACCGGGCGCGTCTTGGAAAACTTCAAAGAATTGGAGCGCGTGTTTAGTAGCCGTCCTCGCTAGGGAGGGTTTCGCTAGCTGGATGTCTTGTTCAGCTAGCTTTGGATCTTGAATGTCGGTTTTGAGTTTTGGTGATATTTCCTGAATCTCTAGGCGCGAAGGTGAAGGCTAAGGTATAGGCCCTAGCTTTCATGCCGATTCCCGTTCCGGGAGGCTACGCCAACGCAGACCCGAGTCATCTTTATTTTGTATATATATGTTTACAGTACGCCGCTGGTGGGAACGCTTTGGGACTCGTACGCTCTTAACCGGAGCGGCGATCGGAGTTGCATTGGTGCTTCGACAGACCCAAGGAGCCTTCTTACTCGAAAGCTATCAACTGATTACGAAACCCTTCCAAGGCAGTCCCGATCGGGCCATCCAACTGGAAAACGCCCAAACCATTGAACTGCAACAGCGCCTCACCGAGCTGCAAAATCGCAACCAGCGGCTTGAAGAACTTCTAGGCTTTAATCAAACTCAAAAAACAAAAGGCATCCCCGCTCCCGTCATTGGCCGTAGTGCGGATCACTGGTGGTCCCACGTCATCCTCGGTCGAGGGAGAAAGGATGGCGTTGAGCTGAATAGTGTGGTCATGAGTCCCGGTGGCGTCGTCGGGCGGGTGAATAAAGTCACGGATCACGCCAGTCAGGTGATTTTGCTCAGCGATGCCTTCAACCAAGTCGGTGTCACCGTCAGTCGGACCCGTGCGACCGGGGTGATCAAGGGTCAAAGTGGTGAAAAAGCAGGCAGCCAAGTGATCATGGAGTTCTTCGACAAAAACGTCGATGTCCGCCGAGGCGATACCGTCGTCACCTCATCTTTTAGCAAAAAACTCCCCGCAGGCTTACCCGTTGGTCGGGTGGAATCCGTGGACATGGGCAAAAGTCCTGCACCGGAAGCAGTGATTCAACTGACTGCGCCGATCGCCGCCCTAGAGTGGACCTCCATCTTCCCCAATCTCCCCGCCGAACCCGAAACCATTACGCCCGAGGCTCCCCCCTCTCCCGGAACGCTTACCCCCTCCCCCAAGCCATGATGCAGTTTCCCCGTATTGAGGAGATGGTCCATACCGTCGATCGCTCCCCTGAGTGGCGATCGATCCTAGGTGGGATTTTGACGGTCCTGTCGGTGTGGGTTTGTCTCATGCTGTTACCCATGCGATTGCCGGGAATGTCCCTGGCAGGTATTTGTCCGAACTGGCTGCTGATCTGGGTCGTGGCCTGGAGTTTACGCCGATCGGTGTGGCAAGGAATCAGTGCGGGGCTTGTCCTCGGACTGTTGCAAGATGCGATGACAGAAGGGGAGCCGACCCATGCGTTGAGCTTGATGGCGGTTGGGTTTCTGACCTCCCGCATCCAGAAGCAGCGCTTTCTCAACGAAGATTTTATTTCGGTCGCCCTTGTCACCTTCGGCATGGCCGTCGTGGCTGAAACCGTTATGGCGTTGCAATTTAGCCTGGTGGGTTCTCGAACCCTGATGGACATCTGGAAACATCACCAGATTATTGCGCTCAGTTCTGCGATTTTGAGCAGTCTCTGGGCACCTGTGCTGTACTTCCCGTTGAATAACCTATGGAAATGGTCCGGAATTCCAGAAGACTAGCGCCTGTCTCACCAGAGATCCTAGTACAATAGAAAGATACATTCCTTAACCTTGGTTGGTCCATGTCTCGTATCTGCATTCTCGGCGGCGGCTTTGGCGGTCTATATACTGCGCTACGGTTAAGCCAATTGCCGTGGACTGAAAAACCAGAAATCACGCTTGTGGATAAGTGCGATCGGTTTGTGTTTTTGCCGCTGTTGTATGAGGTGGTGACGGGCGATCTGCAAAGCTGGGAAGTTGCGCCCTACTACAGTGAACTGCTGGCCGGGACGGGAATTCGCTATGTTCAAGCCAATGTGGAATCAATCAATCTCCCAGGCCGCAGCGTTCAAGTGATGCAAAACGGTCAAGTCGAGCATTTGGCCTACGATCGTCTCGTCCTTGCCATGGGCGGCGAATCGGTGATTGGTCGTGTTCCGGGTGCGGCTGATTATGCGCTGCCGTTCCGCAATCTGAATGATGCGATGCGGCTGAGCGATCGGTTGCAGGCGTTGGAAGCGAGTTCTGCCGATCGGATCCGAATTGCGGTGATCGGGGCCGGGTATAGCGGAGTTGAATTGGCTTGTAATTTGGCGGAGAAACTGGGCGATCGGGCGAGGATTCGCATTGTGGAGTTGGGCGATCGGATTTTGCGTCTTTCGCCGGAGTTCAATCGCAAGGCGGCGGAGAAGGCATTGGACGATCGGAAGATTTGGGTGGATTTGAATACGCAGATTAGCAATATCACTCAAGACGAGATCACGCTGCAATACAGCGACAAGACTGAAACGCTGCCCGTAGATTTGGTGTTGTGGACGGTGGGGACGAAGATTTCGGATGTGGTTCAGGCGCTGGCGTTGAACAAGAACGATCGGGGTCAGATTCGCACTCTGGGGACGCTTCAGGTGGAAGACTATCCTGAGGTTTATGCATTGGGAGATTTGGCGGATTGCCCCGAGGCGGATGGTCAGTTCATTCCGGCGACGGCTCAAGCGGCGTTCCAGCAGGCGGATTATGCAGGTTGGAACATCTGGGCGTCTTTGACGAATCGTCCGCTGTTGGCGTTCCGCTATCAGCATCTGGGCGAGATGATGACGTTGGGTTCGGACGATGCCACGATGGCGGGTCTAGGGTTGCAGCTTAAGGGCACGCCCGCGTATTTGGCTCGGCGGATGATTTATTTGATGCGAATGCCGACGTTTGAGCATCAGGTTAAGGTTGGATTGAATTGGATTACTAAGCCTGCGGCTGATTTCTTGAAGGCTTTGACGGTGCGATAGTTGGGGGCGGGGTTCGGCTCCGCCACCCCTCGATTTCGATCGTAGGACCAGTCGGGGTTTGCTAACGCAACGCTTCGCGAACGGCTCCGCTCACCCCTCGATTTCGATCGGGGACTTTAGGGGGATCGGGTCTAAAGGATGGTCGAACCTCCTGTCAGCGCTAGAATGTCAACCACCTTACTGACGATCTGAGGACTTATGAGCCAGAACACCATCACTCTCGACCTTGAACCTGAAAAACGTCAAGCCCTCGACCAAATTGCCTCCGAACTTCACTGCGATCGCACTGACCTCCTCAAACATGCGATCGATCTCTACCTCCAAACCCATCAGTGGCAAGTCAATCACATCCAAGAAGGAATTCGCCAAGCTGACGCAGGTGAATTCGCCACTGACGAACAAGTTGCTCAAGCCTTCGCAAAATGGCGTAGCTAACGGGCATCTGACATGAAAATCATCTGGACAGAACTCGCCCTATTTGATCTCGACCAAGCCCGCGAATACATCATGGCAACCAGCCCTAATGCAGCCGTTAGAACGATCGATCGAATTGAAAAAAGCCTCGAAGCTCTTCAAGCATTTCCTAAAATGGGTCGTCTGGGCAGAGTGTCTGGCACCCGCGAACTCGTTATCCCCGAAACCCCATTTATCCTTCCTTATCGCATTCAAGATAATCGCATTGAAATCTTAGCGGTCATTCATGGAGCGAAGCAGTGGGACGATCGGTTTTAAGTGAGAATTGGAATGCTGGAAGGATCGAAGCATTAGAATAAGAAGACTTAGCGCGAGGTGAAACCATGGTAGAACTCGCAATCGAAACCACCGAATACAAATACATCGCGATCGGCGAAAATCACATTCCCTACATCGCTGGAAGCACCATGAAAGTGGTCGAACTCATCACCTCCCATCTCACCTATGGCTGGAGTCCTGCCGAACTTCATTTCCAATATCCCCACCTCACGCTCGGCCAAATCCACTCCGCCCTCGCCTACTACTGGGATCACAAAACCGAGATTGACACTGATATCGATCGCCGCCTCCAACTTGCCCAACAGCATCAAGCCGCTGCCGTCTTTTCTCACAACTCGATCCAATGCTCGGGTGACTCGAATAAGGATTCGAGTGATTGATTTGGCATTTGATTGGGTGAGTGTATGGTCAGATCCCGATTCTTGTCGAGTGCTTTTACGAGCAGTCCTTGCATTTTTTCGTTCTTGTTTTTCTTGTTCCTTGTTTGCCTGCTGAATACGTTTATGACCATCTTTCCGCTCACGTCTATATTTTTGTTCTTGACACTTTTCCTCTCGTTTAGCGTTTCTAACGGCGACTTTAATATCTTTTCGTTGTTGTCTCTTCTTATGATTTTCTTGCTGAATACATTTATCATTAGCTTTAACTTGAATTAAATGTTGCCAGCGTTGAAATTTCTGTTCTTGTCGGATACGCTGAAGATCAGTATTTAGCTCTATTTTTCGTTGTTTTTCTTTATGTCGGAGATAGGTTCTCAAGCTATAGCTTGAGAACAGTAGTAAAAGTACCGTCGGCAGTACTATAAAAATTATTAGGAAGTTCATAGGAGAGTCGGAAGAAATCCAGAAAATTGGAATGAATCAACTCAATCATTCCCCGATTTTAAATTCCGTAAAAATGATTCTTGCAAATTTAGATTCTGCAAAATCCTCAGTTAAATCACCCATATATTCGATCGTTCTTCCCTCATTTTTCCAATTGACTTCGATCGCTCACCCACCGATCGATCGCCCATCCTCTAAAAAAGTCAATCAAACACTGATCCGATCGCCTTTCCCAAAGACAAATACTGCAGATCTTACCGGATTTACTACAAATGGGTCAGCCATTACAGAAAAAGCGATCGCTAATTCAGAAAACACACCTGCCCGACTAGCTAATGGATCTAAATTAGGTAAAAATTCGATCGCCTTTACTGTTTATGAATGTAATCGGCTAGCAAAGGCGGATGGCATAGGTGAAAAGGGCGATTTAGAGGGATGCACCGCTGCTGAATGAAGTGCTATAAACCGAGAGTTTTCCCTGTGGTTTTGCGTGGGGATTGCGATTATATTACTGATTGCTTGGTTGAAGCGATAGATGCGATCCCCCTAGCCCGCTTGGAAAGGGTGAACCGAGCCGAAGAGGATTGGGAAGTTGAATGCTGGGACGATCGCCCTCACCAACTCATTCAACAACGGTTCGGAAGTCCCCCTTACCAAGGGGGATTTAGGGGGATCGAGCCTCAAGGGACGATCGCAGAGAGATGCTAAACTATAATTAGTTATTGTCAAATAATGGGCAACTGAACACCAAACCGAACTCCTCGACAATTGGGAACTCGCTCGCCTCGCCAAAGCCTTAGAACCGATCGAACCACTGGAGTAATCATGTTAAAAGACATCACCCACGTTCAAGCACTTCCGAATTATCACCTTCATCTTCGTTTTGAAGACGACATCGAAGGCACGATCGACCTCACCCAAGTTATCCCCTTCTCCGGCATCTTCGCCCCTCTCAAAGACCCTACCTACTTCGACACCGTTCAAGTCAATCCAGAACTCGGAACGATCGTCTGGGCAAACGGAGCCGACCTCGATCCAGATGTCCTATACTCCCTCATCACTCAACACCCGATCCCAGATTTCACAGCACTCCAAACTGCATAATTCAAGTGAGAATTGGAATGCTGGGACGATCGAGACGCTATGATAGAACAAGAGAAATCTAAGGTAAAAACAGATGACCGTTCCCGTCACTATTAATCTTCCAGATGAAGTCTATCAGCGGGCTGAACGATTTGCAAAACTCGCCAATCGAGATCTCTCTAGCATTATTACAGACACCGTATTATCGGCCCTTCCACCGATCGGACCTCACATTGAAACCCTCAGCGCGATCGATGACTTATCTGATGGTGAACTCGTTGCGATCGCAACCTCACGAATGGGACCGGAACAGGATTCACGCATGTCCATCCTGTTAGATAAACAACGGGAAAATAAATTAGCGATCGGTGAAGCGAATGAACTTCAAACCTTAATGCAATCGTATCAAGAAGGCTGGTTACGCCAGACTGCCGCACTGACCCAAGCCATTAAACGAGGATTGATGGAGCCAATGGAGTCGTGAGTGACTATATCTCTGAAAACTTGGATGTGTCACCATTAAGGCATTACAAATGAACAACACCTACGCTATGACCGTTCGCTCCGCATGGGTTTCCGTTGGCTGGCATCCACCGGAGGATTAAACCTATACCGCTGCTGAATGCAGTACCATGAATCGATCGTTTTTATTATGGTTCTGTGTGGATTGCGATCGTTTGGCCTTTGTAACGCAACGCCTCATGAACGCCGCCGCTCAGTCCTCAACATCTTCGGTGGGTGAGCGGAGCCGAACCCAACGCCCCGCCTTCCGGTAAGCTGATACAAACAAGCTTAGAGGCCCGCCCCGATGTCAAACTCGACTTCCCAATACAGCATCCAATCCAAAGCCCCCGGCACCGACTCCCGCTACGCCACTCCCGTCTACTGGCTCAAAGACAACACCGCCGGAAGTGCGATCGCCATCCTGCCCGATCGCGGTGGCATCCTCACCGAATGGACGCACCAAGGCAAAGACCTCTTCTTCATGGACTGGGACCGCTATCAAGATCCCAAAATGTCCATTCGCGGCGGCAACCCCATCCTCTTCCCCATCTGCGGCAACCTCCCCGACAACCAATACAGCGACAATGGCACGACCTACACCCTCGCTCAGCATGGGTTTGCGCGGAACATGCCCTGGAATGTTACAGGCCAAAGCACAGAAGGCAGCGCCAGCATCACGCTCAGCCTCAGCCACACCGCCGAAACCCTGGCCGTCTACCCCTTCAAATTTGACGCGAACTACACCTACACTCTCAAAGGCAACGTCTTAACGATCGTCACCGCCTTCACCAACCTCAGCGATCGGCCCATGCCCTTCAGCGCCGGATTCCACCCCTACTTCCCTGCCGCTGACAAATCGAAACTAGAATTCTCGATTCCCGCAGCTACGGCTATGGTGGACCAAAAAACTAAAGCCACCCAAGCCTTTACGAACGAATTTGACTTCAACCAGGACGAAATTGACTGGTGCTTTGACACCCTGACGGGCCAAACCGCGACGGTCATCGATCGTCACGCCAACACAAAGCTCACGCTCAAATACGACGCAGAATACAGCACCCTCGTCTTCTGGACCCTCAAAGGCAAAGACTTCTACTGTCTAGAACCTTGGAGTGCCGCCCGCAACGCCATCAACACCGGAGCCAACCTCCTCCACATCGCCCCCGGCGCAACCAAAACCCTGCAATTCTCGATGACCTATGACGCGATCTAACTCATGTTCCCCCAGAATTGGGGGTTAGGGGGCCTGACGCAATCACGAATTGATTTGGTATTAGCCGAGATTGTTTTAGCATGGAGTAAGGGGTTTTACGGCCCCTTACCGCAACCACTGGACTCGAAAGGTTTTTCACGATGACTGCTTTGATTACCGTGCTCATTGGACTGGGAATTTTGGGATGGGGGTATTGGCGCGCTCGACCCAACGGTAAGCTTGGACTGCTTTCTTGGCTCCAGAGCGTGATGCTCCTGTTGCCCTGGCTGATCTTCTTTGGACTTTTCGCTGCCGGAGTTTATCTCGATCTCGCAGGCATGTTGGTGCTGTTCGTCGCGACCACGGCGGGCTACGTCGTTATCGGGAACCAAATCCGATCGATCGCCCCCGAAGAACTCGCCCGCCGCGCTGAAGCCATCATCAAAGCCCGCGCCGAAGTCGATGGACCGGAAACAAACCCAACCACTGGCATTGAACCCAACAGTTCGGATCTGCCGGAAGCGAACCTCATCGTCCCCATTCCTAGCGAAGACCTCGAACTCATTCGGGGCATTTTTGGTCTTGATACCTTTTTCGCCACCGAAACCATTCCCTTCCAAGATGGCGTCGTCTTCAATGGAAACCTCAGAGGCGACCTGGACAAAACCTTTGAAACCTTGACAAAGCGCCTCGAAGAAAAAATTGGCGATCGGTACCGCCTCTTCCTGATCGAAAACCAAGAAACCCGTCCCACCGTCGTCGTCCTCCCCAGCAGCAACGATCCAAAACCGCTCACCACAGGTCAAAGCATTCTCGCGGTTGTCCTTTTCTTCGTCACCATCACCACTTGTTTAGAAACCGCTGGGATCTTGCAGGGCTTTGACTTTTACAGTGCGCCCGATCGCTACCGTGAAGTCTTGCCGATCGGGCTGGGTCTAGTGGGTATTTTGGCGACTCACGAACTCGGCCATTGGTTCATGGCCCGTCGCTATGATGTCAAACTCAGCCTGCCTTTCTTCTTCCCCACCTGGCAAATCGGAGCATTTGGAGCATTGACCAACTTCCAGTCGATTCTCAAAAACCGCAACGTCCTGTTCGATGTGGCGATCGCAGGGCCTGCGGCTGGGGGATTTCTCTCGCTTGCCATGCTGATTGGCGGATTGCTCATTTCTAATGAATCCAGCCAGTTCAAAGTCCCCACCGAATTTTTTGAAGCCTCGATTTTAGTGGGAACCTTGGCCCGAGTGATTTTGGGAACCGCCGTGCAAAATGCGATCGTCACTGTCAGTCCCCTCGTCATCCTTGGCTGGCTCGGTCTCGTCATCACCGCCATCAACCTCATGCCCGCCGGACGACTCGATGGTGGACGCATTGTCCAGGCCATCTACGGTCGCAAAGTCGCCAACCGTGCCACTACGGCAACTCTAATCGTCCTCGCGATCGTCTCCTTGGTGAATCCCTTATCGCTGTATTGGGCGATCGTCATCATCTTCCTACAGCGCAACCTCGAACGTCCCAGCCTCAACGAACTCACCGAACCCGATGACACCCGTGCAGCCCTCGGACTCTTGAGCCTGTTTCTGATGGTGGCGGTGTTGTTACCGCTGACCCCTAGTTTAGCGGGGAAATTAGGATTTCCTGTTTAGGGCGTAAAATGGTGAGTCAGTTATTAAACTCCTCTTGCTAAATCGTGATTTTGTGACATCCGATAAAAATATGATGTCGTAGACTCCGTGTTTCTGGGTATTCTGCCTATGAAGGCTTTATAAAGTCGCCCATGGATACCAGCCCGCCCGAAAAATTAAAGATGCTGATTGTGGACGATGAGCCAGATAACTTAGATCTGCTCTATCGGACCTTTCGGCTGGACTTCCAGGTTTTACGATCGGAAAGCGCCATCTCGGCCCTTGCCCTTCTGGAAAAACATGGGGAAGTTGCGATCATTATTTCTGACCAACGGATGCCCGAAATGTTGGGGACCGAGTTCTTAAGTCGTACGGCAGAGAAATATCCCGATACCATTCGGATCGTTCTCACCGCCTACACCGACGTCAAAGACCTCGTGGATGCCATCAACTCTGGCAAAGTTTTTAAATACATCACCAAACCTTGGAACCAGCAGCAGCTCCAAGGCGTGATTCAGCAAGCGACAGAGACCTATCGCGTCCTCAAGCAGCGCACCGAAGAACTGCGGCACTCTCTTCGTAGAGAATCCCTGTTCAACACCATTACGACGGCCATTCGAGAATCCCTCGACTACCGCAGTATGCTGCAAACGATCGTCTGTACTCTGCGCAATGCCTTCAGCGCGGATGCTTGTGTGCTCTATCCCGTGGAAAGCGGCATTCAGATTACTCAGCCCATTTTTGACCAAGTCAATCTTGGCGAGGGTGAAGATCCCTCTGTGTTGACCGATCCGCGCAAGCTGGACTCCAATCTCCAGGACCTTCTCCAAACCATCCTCTACCAGCCCGTTTCCCTCGAAACCAACATCAAATCTTTCAAGCTCAAAACAGCACCAAGCGAAAGTGCAACGTCGAGCAGCGATCGGATCATTCTTCCCTGCACCTACCAAAGCGATCTCCTCGGGATCCTCACCCTCAGCCGCAGCCAAACCCTCTGGCTAGCAGAAGATATCAAGCTGCTCGAAATGGTGGTGGAACAAGCGGCGATCGCCATCTCCCAGGCCAAACTCTACCAGCGCACCCAGCAGCAAGCCGAGCAAATGCGTGCTGAACTCTCCGTCGCTCGACAAATTCAAAACAATCTCCTGCGGCAGACGCTACCGGAAGTTGAAGGACTACGGATCCAAGCCTGTTGCCATGCTGCCCGTGAAGTGGGCGGGGACTTCTTCGAGGTCTATCACCATCCCCAGGGCGATCTCTGGATTGGGGTGGGAGATGTCTCGGGGAAAGGGGTTCCAGCGGCCCTCTTTATGGCCAGTGCCATTTCGGTGCTGCGGCGCGAATTGGGCCAAGAGGCTTCGCCGGAACCTCAAGATGTCATGCAAAATCTCAACCGGATTTTGTTCGATGACTTGGTGAGTACGAACTGCTTTATCACCATGGTCTTGGCGCGCTATCGACCCGAAACGGGACAACTGCTCTATGCCAATGCAGGACATCTTTATCCCATGAAGTACTCCTGCAATAATGCCGATCTGTCAGAGCCGGAATATCCGACCACACGCGGGATTCCCTTGGGGATCCGATCGCGGTGGACGGCAGCTTGCGGAGAGGTTTCCCTAGCCTCAGGTGATGTCTTCCTGCTGACCAGCGATGGGATTACGGAAGCCACATTGCGCGAGGGAGAAGCCGCCGAGCTATTGCCAGGAACGACGATCGAAAGCATGATGCTACAGCAGTCGGGTCTGTGGAAATTGCTTAAACAAGAAGGCAGTACCATTGACCTTCAACACCTCCTCCAACAAATTCGTAATAAAACGATCGCCCAAGAAGATGACCAAACCATCCTTTCTCTGGAGGTGCTGTAAAATGAAAACCGAACTGCACCTCCCCAGTGATTTGCTCTTCCTAGGCGTCGCCGAAGAATGGCTGTTTAGTACCTTAAAAGTGGCCCTAGGCGACGAAGTGGACTGGACCCGGCAGACAGCAAGACTCAGACTTGCCCTCGTGGAAGCCTATTCCAACGTGGTTCGTCATGCGCACCGAGGACAGCCGAATCTTCCCGTGATTTTGAAGCTGGAACTTCACGATCGGGACCTGTCGATCGAAATCTGGGATCAAGGGGCTGGGTATAATCCCTCAGACTATCAAGCGCCTTCACCGGAAGATAAGCAAGAACACGGATACGGATGGCTGATTTTAAATCGCTTAATGGATCGTGTGGAATATCGATTGCAGGTGGATGGCAGCAATTGTCTAAAGCTAGAGGCGAACCTTCCGGCGAACCCACAGATTGCTAACGTAGACTCTGCGGCTTAAGTCTTCCGCTTCGATAATCCCACGGTATTTTTAAGCTGGGGATATATGGGACGGGCTGGACAGGCGTTGAAACAGGTTCTCAAGAAGCATGAAATCTCTCAAAGTCAGCTAGCGGATCAAATGGTAGTCGATCGATCGACGATCAATCGCTGGGTGAATGAAAGTCGCGATCCGACGGCTGAGGCGATCGTGGCCCTAAAGAAAGCGCTCACGGAGATTAAACCCAAGGCTGGCAAGGATTTTATTAAATTCTTTCTGGACTAACCAAACTGGCTTCTAAATCAAACCGCGTCGTTCAAAATCTTGAACGACGCGGTTTTGGTATTTATGGGCTGAATCTATGCGCCGACGGATTCTTTGGCGGCGTAGAGGACTTCGGTGGTGATTTCGAGGAAGCCCCGATCGCGAGCGAATTTTTCCGTATTCCGCTTGACCTTCCCTCGCACAAATCCAGGGATTTTGTTCAGTTCGGCCATGCCGTCTCGGCTCCAAGTCATGTCCGAGTTACTGGTCATTTCCTTGGTGGTCGCATCTTTCGTGTCATGTCCGCCGAAGATTTCCAAGAGGTGGTCTTCCATGCCGAGGGTAAAGGAGTTGTAGATCAAGTCCACGAGCTGGTTTGTCCCTTCATAGCCCACCATGGGCTTGTAGCCCACAGGGAAGTTTTGCACATGGATAGGGGCGGAGATGACGCCGCAGGGGATGTCGAGGCGTTTGCCGACGTGGCGTTCCATTTGGGTGCCGAAGATGGCGGCGGGTTCGCTCTTGGCGATCGCATCACCCACCACAGCATGTTCATCGGTGATCAAGATTTCGTCGCAGTACGGCCCGACTTCATTGCGGAACCATTCTTCGTCGTTTTTGCAGAAGGTGCCGGACCAAAGGACGTGAATGCCCATTTCCCGAGAGAGAATCTTGGTAATAGCGGCGGCATGGGTGGCATCGCCGTAGACGACGGCTTTTTTCCCCGTCAGGTTTTGGCAGTCGATCGATCGGGAGAACCAAGCGGCTTGGGACACAAACCGGGTTTTCTCATCAATGAACGGCTCAAAGTCTGCGGGATGATTGGCATCATTCAAGACCTTCTGCACCGCTCGCACAAACCGCGCTGTTTCGACGATGCCCATGGGGGTGATGTCGATGCAGGGCTGGTTGAATTCGGTTTTGAGGTATTCGGCAGTCATGGGTCCAAGTTCACGGTAGGGCGTGATGTTGAACCAGGCGCGGGGAAGGGTTTTGAGATCTTCGACGGATGCGCCTTCGGGGAAGACCATGTTGACTTCGATACCCAGTTCGCCCATGAGTTTTTTCAACTCGGTGCAGTCGTGGTTGTTATGGAAGGCAAGAGTGGAGATGCCGATGATGTTGACGGAGGGCTTTTCACTGCGTTCTGTGACTAGGGTGCCTTTACGCCGCGCTTTGTCAATGTAGTACTGGACGATCTGGTGTAGGGTCCGATCGGCGGCTTGGAGTTCGTTGACGCGGTAGTGGTTGACGTCGGCTAGGAGGACATCGCATTTGGCATCCAGCGAAGCGCGTTCGACGAAGTTGTGAAGGTCTTCCTGGAGAATGCTGGAGGTACAGGTCGGAGTCAACACGATCAAGTCGGGATGCTCTTCGGAATCCTTACGAGTGATATTATCGACGACTTTTTCTTGGGACCCGCGTGCGAGGACGTTACGATCGACGACGCTGGTGGTGACGGGGGTGAAGTTCCGATCGCGTTCGAGCATCGATCGCATGACGTTGAAGTAGTCATCGCCGATGGGCGCGTGCATGATGGCATGAACGTTTTTAAATGAGCTTGCGACGCGCAGTGTCCCGATGTGGGCTGGACCTGCATACATCCAATAAGCGAGTTTCATAAAACAGCAATCTCCATGGAGCCGATGTGCCTTTCATTCTCACGGGGGAACGGAAACCACGGGCGATCTCCGTTGAGAATCTTTAGAATCTGATGGCGTTTGAATGAGGTTATTTGTATTTACGTTTTTGTTTATCAAGTGATTGGTCTAATTATTGCGAAGTGTTGCTTTGGGTTACGATCGTGTTGTGAAGGCGATCGGTCGAAGGTTGTTTGGAGACCATCGGTTCACTTTCAATATGCTACGATCGATTTTCCCTAGAGCCTGAGGTCATCCTTCATGAGCCAATCCTCCTCGACCTTAAATCTTCGGTCATTCAAAATGACATGAAGGTGGATGTGGGTGAGTTTGTATTTTTTCGATACGGATCATGCTTCGATGTGGTTAGAAAATCAACCGAATGTTCGTCGCAATGCTGAGATTTTCAGGTCTGAAATTGCCATTACGATCATCACGGTTCAAGAGCTTTTCAATGGTTGGATTGGTAAGCTCAATCATCCATCCAGTGCGAATCAGCAGGTTCAACTTTATCGAAAGCTCTCTAGGGTTGTTGCCTATTTGAAAAAGATGTCTGTTTTGGATTTTGATGAGTCTGCGGATCAAGTTTTTTGTCAACTCCTATTCGATAATCCTCCTTTGCGGAAGAACCGAATTCAAAAAGATATGCGTATTGCGTCAATCGCACTGGCGAATGATGCCATTGTTGTAACCCGTAATCATCGAGATTTTGTTCAGGTTCCTGATTTAAGGATTTTGGATTGGAGTGTGTAATGATTGCTATAGGCCCAAGATATTATGATTGAAGCAGTACATGTCAAGGAGAAATGCGATGGAGATTCGCCAAGACCTTCTCAATTTGATTAGTCAATTCTCCGATGAACAGATGGACGATCGCGCTGAGGTTTCTCAAATGGTGGCGGTGATGAGTTTGGGAATGTGTACAGCGATTCTCCACGGGAGAGGCTCTGCCAACGTAGCGGGAAGTTTGAGTATCGAGGATGCAGAGCGGCGATTGTTTAATCCGCAGGTTTTGGCGCGGTTGACGGAGTTAGAGTTGCCGGAAGCGTTGATTGAGATTGTTCATTTAGGAACTGAGTTAGAGGATGTTCAAAGTCTGATTCCCGATCGACTGGGCGAAAGTCTGGCACAGATGCAGGCGAAGGCATTGGAATTTTTGAATCAGGATATTGGGCGATCGTCGATTGCTGCATAGAATGCAGCGTTCGATTCCCAAAGGAGGCTTCGCCAACGGCTAAACGTTTGTTTGATCGCGACATTGTCGCTTTGAAGAAGGGCGTCGAATTGCTCATCAACTTCCGTATTGGTCGGGTAGGCGGCGCTTGAGTTCGGCGATCGGGAGCAAGAGATTATCTTCGATTTCTTGACGGACTTCTGGGGAAACAGCATTTTTAATATTTAATAATTCGACTAAGAATTTGTTAGTATCATAATAGACTTGTAGCCTACACATCTGCTCACTAATCAGTTGCCAGTCATGTCCAATATTGCGATGTGTGATCATGCTCTGTCGTAGTTCTGTTTTCCAGACTTGACCATCGCTTTTCAGCCATATTGCAAAATCATGTATCTCAGAGGTGTTCGGTAAACGGTCTTTAAGCTGTTGTAGATGATTTACAAACTCAGGGTCGTTAGCAAGATGGAGTGCTCGGGTGAGAAAATCACGGGTGAGAACAAGATTATAGGTGAGATTGCGAGCGAGTATGAGGTTATTGTCGAGAGAGAGATCGAGTTCAAGGCTTAGGTTTAACTTAAAACTAAGACCGAGAGAGTGGGCGAGGAGAGAGTGGGCACCATATAACGCTTGAATTAAAGATGGCTGATATGGTGGGATGATCAATTGAGCTTTTTCTAGCCCCCAGCAAAGAACTTCTTGCAATTTTTTATCGTGTTCGATTGAATAATCAATCGCCTGTTTGATCAGCCGTAGTAACCGATCAGATTGGCCTTGAGCCTTAATAAGCTGTTGTACTATTCCTTGCCATTGTGGATCACTAATTTTCCGGATTAGTTCTTCTGAAGGTAAGCTGATTAGCCATTTGGTTGTGAAATATTCCTGAAACGTCAAATGGGAAAATGACCATAATTCATCTGCCCGTTCTACTAGCAATCCATGCTGGGACTCGATCGCTTTCAATATTGCAAGTGCACTGTTTCGATTTAGAAGATTGAGATGTTGAGAAATTTTCTTAATCAAATCATCTTGATCGAATAAAATAAAATTTTTAGGATACTCAAATTTTTGAGCAGCAATCTTGATAAGTAAATTCTCTTTTTGCTCAATATTTAAATTCCGATAAAATTCTGTTCCAATTTCCCAGCCACTAATAGCCTTGTCATCATTCCATTTTCGTAGTAATAGTCTTATTGCACGTTCATAAAGCAAAGCTGATCGGATCGGAATTTCTCCTTCGTCTTGTAATATTAAACACATCAACCCTAATAAAACTTGGTGTCACAGTCAGTTCTTTTAAAGCTTGATTTTGGTCAATTGCTAATTCAATATTCTGCCACCGTGAACTTATTTCAAGATCATATTGGCCATTTGCCCGAAACCAGTTAAATACGAATCTTTGAACTTGATCAATATTAAAGTCCGCTACTTCGACGGATACAAAACCATCAGGAATTCCTTGCATGATTTGAGTTCGACAGGTCATGATATAATGGTTTTTAGAATATTTTTTTGTGGCTTGGAAGAGTTGATCTTGAACTTGCGTTCGCAACATCTGAGTAGGTACTTCATCAAATCCGTCCATAAGAATTAAGAGTTTTCCATCTTTCAATAATTCATTGATATGCCTCTTATCCTGAACATCTAAATTGTCTCCAATTGCATCTAAAAATGACCATTTCTCATCACGGATTTGTCGAAATTCAATAAATATAGCAATTAGGTTCGATCGAAACTTGCCACTATACCAATCAACAGCTAAATGTTTCAGAAATGTAGTTTTTCCTGCCCCTGGCTTTCCCAGGATTAGCAGTTTAGATTCTCTATTAGCAATCTCAAAACCAGGATTTCGTTGAATCCGATCGCCCAACCCTAGCCGATCGTTTCTCAAATCAAATGTCTCCAACATCTTGTCTACTGAACGCTGGAATGTTCGCGGCGATCGATTCAATAACCACACATCTACATAAAGCTGATCGACTCCGATTTCCTGACCACTTAGCAACCGAATCTTACTGTAGTTCTGAAGAATCTTTTCTCGACAGTGTTGCCGAATCTGTTGCTCATCTACTGTTGAAGAAGCAGAAGGTCTGATAGTCGGGACCTCTTGTTCCGAACCTTGGTAGATATTGACTGTCTGCCCCACGATCGTCGTTTCAGAACCCTTAACCTGAACCCCTTGATCTTCATTGGTATTCTGCTGCAAGTCCTCCGCTGTCGTTAATCCAGATTTTTCTAATGGTTTGGCTTCCCCAGAATTGGGGGCTGAGAGTCTTCCGAGTTCTGCAACTTGTTCCCAATCTAACCCCAACGCCCGACAGCATAGAACGAAATTTTGTCGATCGACTCCTTTCTTCCCTGCCCGAAACGTCGTTGCCGTAGCCCGTCCCACGCCAATCCTAGCGGCCAGATCTTCCGTAGACCAAGCCTTATCCGTCAGCGCACGTTCAACTTGGCGCTTGCCATCTGATGAAAGTTTGAGCGATCGAGGAGTAGCCATTCGTCAGGGGATAATCAGGTTCTCCTTATTGTATTCACCTCATCCCCAACTCATCCCGAAAATATCCCAAACTTATCCCAATCTTCCAAAAACACCACTCAATGGGCCTTACAAAGTCATCCCGATCGGGCGCTGATCTTATTGGTCAATTTCGCGAGGATAGGCTCATACCGAATCAAGGAGCCAAATTCATGAAATCCAAAAACACTCTTCTCGCCCTCGCCACAACCCTTACGATCGCCTCCGCCTCCACCAGCTACCACCTCAGTAGCCTTCCGACTCCCACGGAAGCCCAGAAGAATCTGATTACGGTGATGAACACCGCAATCGGTGCTGGACTCACGGCGATCTTCGGCTTACTCAATGATGAGGACCATTAACCAATGAGACAGACTCAACACTTGCTAGGCCTATCGCCGCCGATCGTTCCGTCACGGAGAAAGCTGGAATGGTAAACTAGGGTTAGAACTTCACTGAGGACGATCGAATGTTAACGACGAAGCAGAGAGTGGCGACGCTGTTGCAGGAGTTGCCGGATGAGTGTTCGATTGAGGATATTCAGTATCGCCTGTATGTTTTGACGAAGGTGATGGCGGGGCTGGAAGCGGCGGATACGGAAGGGGTGGTGTCTCAAGACGAAGCGGAGCAGCAGTTAGGGAAATGGCTTATTCAGTAGGTTGGTCGTCAAGGGCGATCGCGGATGTGGATGCGATCGCAGGATACATTGCACGAGATTCACCGACTTACGCGAGTACGATCGTGAGCAAGATTTTGGGAGCAACTCGAAATTTAGGAGCATTTCCGCGATCGGGACGAGTGGTACCGGAGTTCTCAGACGAAACCATTCGAGAAAAGATCGTGGCGGGTTATCGAGTGATTTATCGTATTGAAGGTGAAGCAATCACGATCGCAACGGTGATTCATGGACGACAGATCTTGTAAATGCGATTTGCGTTGCGGGAAGATTTATGAATGGTCTTGCGCGGAGGTAGATCAATCTTACGATCGCCTCCATTCGTCCAGCGTTAAGCGGACATTAGAGGGCGATCGTCTGTATCCATCCGGCTTATCGATCGGGCGGAATAAACACGACTTCGTAGATTGCATCTGGCATCAGTCGTTGTAACGCCTGAAGATGGGCGGTGGCGTCGTTGCGTTTTCGAAAACGGGCGACGATCGTTGGCGAAGCCTCCCGACACGGGAATCGTTTGGAATCAGGCAGCAGTTGCACGACACACCAAGGCATGATCGAGGCTCGATAATTGTCGTGCAGAAACTCCGCCGCAACCAAAGGCTGAGACACTGGTATCATAATTTTATTACTCCCTGTTATTGGGCAGGAAAGCGCGATCGGACCTGTGTTTCCTAGGCAAAAGTCCGATCGCGTTTGTTCAATAAAATTATTCTCGGTTGCATATGCAACCTTGTCAAGTGCGGCAATGGGATATGTTCGTCTAAAAATTCGAGAAGTGGCGATCGCTCGTGGGTGGTCGTTGCGTGAACTGTCCGATCGCTCTGGTGTGAACTACAACACGATTAAAAGTTATGTGAAACGGGAAGTTTTGAATACGGTCGATTTGTCTGCGATCTATAAAATTGCTAAAGCGTTTGAGGTATCGATCGAAGATTTGATTGAGGTTTTAGAGGAGGAATGAGGGGCAGCGGCTTTGCTGATGCTAATCGATCGACCTCCTCCAGTGAAGTTTTGCTGCGATCTCGCGTCGGCTGAGGTACCATGGGGCCAGTCTTTCACCTGAAATCCGCCTTCATCATGGCTGCAGATCCCAATTCCTCACTCGTCAAAGCATTTTCGACACCGTCCACTAAGCTCTCGTCTGAGACGGCTGATTTAGAGTCCTCGCCCAGTCTAAAGACGCTGCTGGTCATTTTGTTGCTGGCGATCGTGATTCTCTTCATCGGCATTGTGCTGGGAAACCGTTGGGTGACGATCGGTGGATCGGTGTTGGCGATTTTGATGTCGGGCCGAATTTTTTATCCGTCGGTGCGATCGAGTTTGGCGGAGTTGATTTCGCCGAAGGATGGCGGGATTTTGTTGGCGTCCTTTGGGTTGGGGTTGGGATTGATTGGGTTATTGCAATCGATCGGTGCGGGTCGATGGATTTCGTTTCAACTGGCGGATGCGAATTGGGATGCGATCGGGGCCTTGGGGGAAGTCTTTGGGGCGTTGGGGCAGATTTTGATTGCGGTGTTGGCGGTGTATGTGGCTTGGCGACAGTATGTGATTTCAAAGGATTTGACCATTCAACAAAACACCATTACGCAACAACAAACCATTGATACTTATTTTCAAGGCATTTCGGATTTGGTTTTGGATGATGAAGGACTGCTAGAGGACTGGCCGCAGGAACGGGCGATCGCAGAGGGTCGGACGGCGGCGATTTTTAGTAGCGTGGATGCGATCGGGAAGGCGAAGATTTTGCGCTTTTTGTCACGGGCAAAACTGCTGTCTCCCTTGAAGCGTGACCAGCGATTGGGTCGCCCGATTTTGGATGGGGTTGGGGGCTATGCGGAGGATCGGGTGAATGGCACCAGGGTGGTGGATTTAGGGGTGATGTTGGCGGGAGCGAATTTGGAAGATAGCGATTTGCGGTGGGTGGATTTGAGTGAGGCGAATTTGATTCGGGCGAATTTGAGCAATTGCGAATTGGTGAAATGTAATTTGGCCCGATCGATTTTGGTCGGTGCAAAGCTCAATAATTCTGATTTAAATGGCGCGAAGTTGTTCTATGGAAAATTAGAAACCGCTAGTCCCCGCAGTCGCACGGAGCTACCGAATTACCGAACGGGTGAGCATACGGGGGCGGTTGTGGAGAATGCTGATTTTACCAATGCGGAGGATGTGTCAGAGGAGCAGCGCTGTTATCTCTGTGCGTGGGGCGGTGAGAAGACCCGATCGACGATTCCCGGAGGCTGCCAAGGCATTGAAAACCGATTAGGACGATGAGCATCATGCAGTTTCCTCATGACCACTTCGCCAAAACTTATTTGACAGAATTGTTACGTCCAATGGGGCAGGCTATTCCTAATCATCCCCTTAAAACTGAAACAAAATTTGCAGATCTATGGTTTAGACGATCGTCTAACGCCGATGCGTCTGAATTGGGTCTGTTAGGGGAACTGCTGACTCGTGATGCCTTGATTGAAGTCTTCCGAAATCCTGCGACTGACCTGGAAATCCGTACAAGTCAAAGCAAACTAACGATCGAAGAAACTGATCAAATCAATCGAGCTAAACGAAAAAGGATGACAATTCAAAATGAACAGCTTCCCTGGCTTTGGCTGATCATGCCAACGGCCTCTTTAGAAATCCGCGAAGGTTTTTGTGTTCGCGAAACGAATCATCCCGGGGTCTATGATTTTCCTAAAAAGCATCGTACTGGACTAATCGTTGTTCATCAGCTTGAAAAGACAAATAAGACGCTGTGGCTGAGAGTCCTAGGTGCGATTCGTTCTTGTCTAAAATGGCTGAAAAGCTTATAGGGCAGGGCTTCTGAGAGATAACCCTTCATGGGTCGAGTTCGCACTTAAATCTCTCTCAGATGACAACTTGATGTTCTTGT
>JAAFJU010000003.1 GCA_013298165.1 Synechococcales cyanobacterium bin31.maxbin.ball.101
CCATGAACGAAGACCCCATGCTGAAGGTGTGGCTGATGGAATACGACAAGTTGAAAGTGGAACAGGTGCAGCGGATTGGGTTCCGGGATAACTTGTTGTACACGACGTTGGGCGGGTTTGGGGCGATCGTCTCCTTTGCGGTCTCGAACCCTGCCAACAGCTATGCCCTACTGGTGATTCCTTGGGTGTGTCTGGTGTTGGGCTGGACTTACGTGGTAAACGACGAGAAGATTAGCGCGATCGGTCGTTACATTCGTCTCACCCTGGTAGAGAAGGTCAAGGATAAACTGGCTTACCCAGAGGTGGAATCGCTGTTTGGGTGGGAGATAGCGCATCGGAGTGACCCTCGGCGGGGACGGCGGAAGATTCAGCAATTGGTGGTGGATGAACTGACCTTTGTGGTGTCTGGACTAATTGCCTTGATTGCCTTTTGGGTGGCGGTGCCGGGAGCGGCTTGGGGAATTCAGCTTTTGGGCGGCGTTGAGCTGATTTTGCTCTTATTATTAGGTTGGGAAATAATTGTGTACGCTGATTTGGCAAAGGGACGATAGTCATGGAACAACAGCCGCCTCTCCTTCCAGTTCTGCCCTACAGCTTGATTGTGGGGCAGCAGTCCCTCAAGTTAGCGCTGGAGTTGGCTTATATTGCGCCTCGGTTAGGCGGTGTGTTGCTCAGTGGTCATCGAGGGACTGGGAAATCGACGGCGGTGCGTGCTTTTGCCGAGATGGTCTATGGCAAGCTTCCCGTCACCTTGCCGATTAATGTCACCGAGGATCGGGTAGTGGGCGGATGGGATATTAATCAATTGATGCAGAAGAACGACCAGTGGAAAGACGGGCTTTTGCTGGATGCCAAGGACCAACTGCTCTATGTCGATGAAATCAATCTCCTGGATGACCACATCGTCAATATCCTCCTAGACGTCACTGCCACCGGAAAACTCGTCGTCGCTCGGGATAGCCATAGCCAAACCTATGATGTGCCGTTCACGTTGGTAGGCACGATGAACCCCGAAGAAGGGGGCTTACGACCGCAACTGTTCGATCGCTTTGGCTTAATGGTGACGGTGAAAACGGAAAACAATCCTGCCGATCGTCTGAAGATTTTGCAAAATGTGCTGATGTTTGAACAGGAAAGCGATCGCGATCCCATGGGGAAATCTTCCGAGTTTCTCAAAGCGGCGAATGCTGAAAATGCAAAGCAGAAATCTAAGCTCGAAGCCGCGAAACAACAGTGGCGATCGGTGAAGGCGGAGGCAATCTTGCAAAAGTGTGTAGACTTGGCGACGGCGTTCGAGGTGGAAGGGAATCGGGGTGAACGGGTGTTGGCGATGGCAGCGCAGGCTTATGCGGCGAGGGAAGGGCGATCGGAAGTGACGCCTGAGGATTTGGGAACTGTGGCATCGTTAGCGCTTCAGCATCGTCGTCCTGCTATGTCGCAGAGTGGAGAAGTCGCTTGGGGTGAGAAGGAGGATGCAGACGTGAAGGCTATTTTGGGACTTCAGGCATGACTTCAGATCGGGTAACTGCGATCGGTGATGGTTCATCCCCGTTGATTCAGGGGTTGGCTTGTGCTGCGTTGCAACCGGGATTGCGAAGTGTGTTGGTGTTTGATAGTTCGCCGCAGGCATTACGATCGGCGGCGAATGTCTTGACCGAAATGCTGACGGTGACGAGCGATCGGGCGGTAAAGCAGATGACGTTGGGACGGGCAGACAGTGACGAAACGCTGTGGGGAACGTGGTCGCTGAAGTCGGGGGCTTTGGGTGAATCCTTTGATTGGGAGGCAGGGCTGTTGGGGGTGGGGTTGAAAGTGGTGCTGATTCCTGATTTGACGCGGTTGAGTTTGGTGGCGGCGCGGGCTTGTATTGCGTTGATGGGAACCGAGATTGCTCAGGTGGAACGGCATGGATATCAGGCACGGTGGCGATCGGAGATTTGTTGGATTGCAGGTTGTGCGCGATCGGATATCGGTATGGTGTCCCCGCATTTACTCGATCGCTTTGCTTTGCGTTTACCGGGACAGGAGATCCAATCGATCGATCGCACCGATGCTTTGAGGGATTGGTTTACGGAGTTGGAATCGTCACCGGATGAATCGGCGAGGTTGAGTCCAGAATTGTGCGATCGGTTGCGGGCGGCAACGTCGATTCACCCAACGATCGCGCCCGATGCCTATGAACGGGCTTTAGCGTATTTTTCCGATGACCCTGGAATGGGAATACGGCGGGAGTTGGCATTGATGCGGTTTGCTCAGGCGCGATCGCAGTGGGCTGGTGTTGAACAATTATCAGCGCGGGAAGTCGATCGTACCGCTCAAGCAATGGGTTTAAAGCTCACCTCCCTCCCGTCCCTCCCCAAACCAGACCTCCCCGAGCTTTCCCCGGTTGAACCCCCCGAGCCGATCGAAACCCCAACGCCAACACCCAGCCCCAGCCGATCGGACCTCCCGAAACCCGCTCCCGAAAAAGCCGAAGTCTATCGATCGGATAGTGAAGTGACGTTGCCCCCGACAAACCTCGATGCCATGGGCGACCGGGAGAATCCTTATCCCGAGGATGACGCCGCATTGCAACGGGAATTTGCTTCGTTGCGATTACCACCGAGACGGTTTCAGGCAGCGAAAGGCGGGCGTGGGGCGATTATTGGGACGGAACCTGCGACGATTCCGCAGGATATTGCTTGGGTGAGTACGTTACTCGAAGCCGCAAAATATCAAGCCTTTCGGCAAGAGCGATCGGATCAGGCTCTCGTGGTCCGATCGACGGATTTGCGACGGTATCGACGGGCGATCGTCCCGGAACAACTGTTGATGGTGGTTTTGGACTATACCTGTCTGAAGGATTGTCAGTGGCAGGCGAGTGTGTGGCCCTATTTGCAATGGGCGTATGTGGAACGGGCGAGTGTTTGTCTGGTGCAAGTCGGTGCGATCGGTGCGGCACAGGAGTTGCAGGCGCAGCGGATTAGCGGACAAAGTATTTTGGTCCCTCGAATTCGATCGGGTCTCGAAGCGGGTGCAGGTCGAGCAACACCCTTGGCACATGGCTTAGATTTAGCCTGTCAGACGTTGCGTCATGCGTTGCAACATGGGCGAAATGGAGTGCAGCGGGCGGTGTTGGTTGTGGTGAGTGATGGGCGGGGGAATGTGCCGTTGGAATCCAGTCGCCTCAATCAGAAACCGACGCAACCTGTGAAACGTCGTGGCATTGAAGATGCACTGGCGATCGCCGCTGACATTCAACGGCTCAATCAGGTAGAGGCGATCGTCCTGAATCCGCAACCGAAATACTATGCCGATTTACCCGTGAAACTCGCGCAGGCTTTGGGGGCGACGATCGCGGATATTCCGAAGCAGTATGACTGGGAGGTAGAACCATGAAAACGGGGACTGCCTTTCCATTTGGGTTGCAAGGGAATGTGGTCGCTCAGTCGGGTCGATTGCCGAATTCTGGAAGCCGATCGCCTGTTTTGCCACCAGAAGCCGATCGGTATTCAGAGCTTAAAGGTGGGGAAGCGATTCCGTCTCGGGTGGTGATTTTAACTGCGTTGGCAGAAGAGTTTTTGGAAGTTGAGAAACATGTTCCACTGCGTCATCAGAAACAACATCCCGATGGCACGGTGTATGAATGTGGGCGATTTACTCGGGGTGAGGCGGTGTGGGATGTGGCGATCGTGGAAACGGGACAGGGAAATGTGAGTGCCGCCGATGAAACGCGACGGGCGATCGAGTTTTTTAAGCCGGATGTGGTGATGTTTGTCGGGGTGGCAGGTGGGCGAAAGGAGACGCAAATTGGTGATGTGGTGGCGGCGGATAAAGTCTATAACTACGAGTCAGGAAAGGATGAGGAACTCTTCAAACCTCGCCCTGAAGTCGGACGGAGCAGCTATCCATTAGAGCAACGTGCTCGATCGATCGCCCGAGATTGGCGGCGATTACAGCAACAGGATGAATCCAAGCCATGTGCTCATGTCGGCCCGATCGCAGCGGGGGAAGTGGTGATTGGTTCTACAGAATCGGCAACGGCAAAATTGATTGAGCGAAATTATGGGGATGCGTTGGCGGTGGAGAAGGAAGGCTATGGCTTTCTGGAGTCGGCGCGGCGGAGTCGGGATATTTCGGCGATCGTGATTCGGGGGATTTCGGATTTGATCGATGGGAAGAAAGAAGCGGATGCCAAGGGTTCCCAACCGTTGGCCGCGAAGAATGCCAGTGCGTTTGCCTTTGAGCTATTGGCGCAACTGAATGCACCGGATGGAGCCGATCGCACTCAAAGTCGCACTGCGGAATATGAAGGTGACGCCGTGACGCTGGACCTGAACCACAAGCCACCGGATACCTTAGCCATTCTCCATTTTCAACACCATGAACAAGGCTACAAACTCCGGATGCATCACGGACAAATGCAAACGCTCGATGAAACCAATCCACAAATTACGTTACAAACCGAATTCGGACGGCTGCAACCCTGGACGATCGATACCCTGGGCAGTCTGGAATGCTATCAGCCGAAGACTTGTCTATTGGGTCGAGCCGTGCGGTGGCTGAACTATCTTCGATCGCAACAGCCGTTATTTTCCTGTCTGGTAATTCATGAATCCGATCGCCCGACCGTCCCTTGGGAACTGTTAAATCTGGCAGATGAGCCGCTGGGGGTAGCATTGCAAACAGTGCGAATGGCTGAAATCTCCGATGATGACGATACACTAGATCAGGAACGACTGGCAGGGGATGGACATTGTTGTCGAGGTCAAGCCATGGTTTATACCGCGATTCAAGAACAAACCATTCAGCTCACGTCTGGCATTGGCATCCAGGCATATTCCCATGAAGTTATTTTCCGCGAACAACCGCGCCAACTCCTCGATCATTTCAAAACGGTAGATCTGGATATCGGACTGGTGATGATGACCGATACCATGCTGCAAGAAATCACCATTGAAACCCGGACAGTATATTTCAATCGCTCCAAAATGCTCAGGCGATCGCCCAGTCTCATCGTCCTACAATCCGGTCTCGAAAGTCAGGAGCATCCGATTTTGGCACATCAGTTTATGAGGCATGGTGCAAAGGGTGTGTTGGGAATGCTGGATTCTGTGAAGGGGGCTGTGGTGGAGCAGGTCATCGAGGCGTTTTTCGAGCAATATGGGCAAGCGCGGGATCTGCCGATGCCGGAACTCTTGCGGCGGATGCGAGTTGCGATCGCTCAACGGTTTGAGGAGGATGTGACCGATGAGATGGCAGCGCTTTATTTAGCAACCTTCTGCTACGCCTACTACGGGCATCCTCGAACGATTTTGCAGCTTACGCCTTCATCGGGATAGGGCGATCGGGTTTGGGTTCATTATTCAGTTCTATCATTAACATCATGAGTACTTTAAAAACCTTACCGAATCTCAGTTTCAGACCCGAACCCTCCACGGTTAAATACTGGACGGTGGATGATTATCATCGGATGGCGGAGTTGGGATTTTTACGATCGGGTGAACGGACAGAACTCATTGCAGGACAGATTCTTCTCATGGTCGCAAAAGGCACTCCTCACGTTACGTCCCTTCATCTTTTAGGGAATACGCTGGAAGACGAGTTAAAAGGTGAGGCGTTGGTTCGGCGGCAAGACCCGATCGTCTTAGATGACTTTTCGGAACCGGAGCCGGATTTGGTGGTGGTGCGGGGTGGGATTTTGGACTATGCCGATCGGCATCCAGGACCGCAGGATATTTATCTCGTGGTGGAAGTGGCGGATTCGACGTTGAAGTATGACTGTGAGACGAAGGATAAAGTCTATGCCCAAGCGGGGATTTTGGAGTATTGGGTATTGGATGTGAAAGGACGACAGCTTCACGTATTTCGAGATCCTAGCGATGATGGCTATGTGAGTCATACGATTCTTCGGGAGTCTGCACGGACGAGTCTAGTTGCATTTCCAGATGTGATTTTAGCGATTCAGACAATGTTTGCACCTAAATCAGTTTAAGGGTCACTTACCATGTCAGATTCTATTGCTCTTGCTATTAAACCGATCGTCCGTTATCCCCGTATAGCACAGGTGGGGAAGACGTACTTGATGACGATCGATCTTGAGGTAGAGCCTGGGGCTGAGTGGAATTATGATGAGGAAGAATATCCGGTTTATTGCGAGATCGATAGTGAGCTATTTAAGACTTCGATCGTTGGAGAGCCTGTTATTGTTCTGCATCGCTTTGGTGGCAGTTATGGTAAAGCTCAATTCTTGTTAAAATCTGTGGAGGCGGTAGAGCGGGAAACCATTTGTATTACGTTGGTTAATCGGTATGGAGTCTCTATAAAATCTTTCAATTTAAAAAATATACAAATCCTAGAAGAAGTTGAACAGATGGGAGATGTTCTTTCAAATAGTCAGATAAATTCAAGTGTTCCAATTGAGGTGAGTTTAGACGATATAAAGAGTAAAGACTCTATCATTCAAATCAACACAGTCAGTACGCATTCTTTCCAACGCACTGAGACTCCTAATAATGTTCCTCGAAGTGGTATTTCCCAGTTTATTGGACGTGAAATGGAAATAGAGCAACTTCATGCTCTATTTCAACAGAAAAGCTTAAGTCCAATTTTAGCAATCGAAGGAATGGGTGGTGTAGGTAAAACGGAACTTGCAATTCAATATGCTCAACGATTCGCTTCTTCCTATCTAGGTGGTGTCTGTTGGCTATCTGCACGAGATTTCAATGTAGGAACTCAGATTGTCGGCTTTGCCCAATCTCAACTTAATCTCACAATTCCTGAAGGCTTAGAACTATCTAACCAAGTTGCCTTCTGCTGGCAGAATTGGATAGAAGGAGACGTTTTACTGATATTGGATGATGTTATAAACTATCGACAAGATATAGAACCTTATTTACCCCCTCAGATATTTACACGCTTTAAGATGATAATGACCACGCGCCTAAAGTTTGGTCCTCCTGTACAGTCACTTTCTTTGGATGTCTTATCGATTGAACAATCTCTAGAACTATTGACAAGTTTGCTTGGAGAAGTGCGTGTTCAGCAAGAGTTAGACATTGCCACCTCTCTATGTTATTGGTTGGAGGGGTTGCCTTTGGCGATAGAGTTAGTTGGGCATTATTCCTTAGAACGCAGAGAACTCTCTCTTTCCATGTTGCTATCTCACCTGCAAGAAAAAGCACAGACAAGACAAGCAATTAAACATGCTGCAATCAATAATGATGAGAATATTTTTACATCAACTGGTAAACGAGGAGCTGAGTCAGCATTTGAACTTAGCTGGGAGGAGTTAGATGACAATAGCCAGCATTTAGGAATGCTCCTAAGCCTATTTGCTTCGGCTCCAATTCCCTGGTATTTAGCTGAAGAAGTTGAGCACAAATACTGTGAAAATTTAGACGATGGTCGGTCATTTGAGACGTCAGAACTTGAGGAAGCAAGATATGTATTAGTTAAGTTTCACTTGCTTCAAGTATTACAACAAGAGGAACAGCTCTATAAATTCCATCCATTAATTCGTGAATTCTTTAGAGGTAAACTTGAAGAAAATGAAAATCCTGAGCTAATTAAGTTAATGCAGGAAAAAATTTGCAATGAAATGATCGAAAAAGCAAGAGCCATACCACAAGTAATTACTATTTCATTAATTAATAGTATTGCTCCAATAATTCCACATCTTGTAGAAATATCAACCTTTTTTCATGATTTAATTTCTGATTCAGATTTGATAATCTCACCAACTAGAATTGCCTGGTTTTATCAAGGACAAGGAGCATATAAAGAAGCAGAAAACTGGTATTTGCAATGTCTAAAAATTTCAGAATCTCGACTTGGCAGTGAACATATTGATGTCGCAGTTAGTTTAAATAATTTAGCAGCGTTTTATGAATTTCAAGGTCGCTACAATCAAGCAGAACCACTTTATATTAGATCTGTATCAACTTTGCAAAGAAATCTTAGCAATCAGCATCCTGAAGTAGCTTCTAGTATGAATAATTTAGCAGAGCTTTATCGATCTCAAGGACGCTATGATGAAGCCGAAAAGTTACATAAAGTATCTCTTTCTATTCGGCAACAGCAGCTTGGGAATAATCATCCAGATACTGCTATTAGTATGAATAATTTAGCAGCTCTCTATTATATGACAGCAAGGTTTGAAGAATCTCAATCATTAATGGAGCAAGCACTTTTTATTAGGCGGAGTTTATTGGGATTTGATCATCCTGATATTGCTATTAGTTTAAACAACTTAGGATTACTCTACCAGAGAATTGGAAAACATGATGAAGCTGAATTAGCTATTTTAGACTCTCTCGGAATTCGTCGTCGGATTCTAGGAAATCATCATCCTGATACTGCTGCAAGTCTTAGTAACTTAGCAGGACTATATCAAACGACACAACGTTATGACGAAGCAGAATCTCTTATGAGGCAAGTTCTTGCCATTTACCAGGAGCAATTGGGGTATAGTCATCCCGATACTGCTGCAAGCTTAAATAATTTAGGAGAATTATATCGTCTAACAGGTAGATTTAGTGAAGCTAAACCTTTGTATGAAAATGCTCTTTCCACTTATCAAGATGCATTAGGTAATAGTCATCCTACCACTATTTCTACCCGTAACAATCTTCTTCTTCTTAAAGCAAATATGGAGCTTACTAATACAATAAATCAAGAGATTTATGATGATATTTTGATTGAGCCTTTAGAGTCTACAAATAACAATCTTTCATCTAAATCAGTATCTACTATAGATTTGAATATAGATTTCTCTGTAGACGCCATTCTATCTATGTTTTCCGTATCAGCAAATTCAGAGAAGTATGATTTAATTGAAAGGTTTACTCAAGAATCAATCGTTAAAATAGTACATCTTCGTCAAATCATTTTAACGCATTTTAATGATAGGGATCGCGTATTAAATTCATTATCTTTAATGGAACAAGGAGATTTAAAAGCCCAAGTTCGCTGCAATCTATATCTAGAAGATGAAATGAAGGAAAATTCAGAATTTGCTATTGAAATCCAGAATCTGATACGACAAATAAAAGCAGGAGAACTTCATGATAGTAGCTCAATGACTCAAAATAATCGTGACAATGCTAGAGGTTGGCAAACTATTGTGCAGGGCAATAGTAATCAGATTGGAGAAATTATTCATGTTTCGATGGAATGAAAATGTTTCCGTCTTTGTCTACATTAATAAGCCTGTGAAAAACTCTAAATGAAACATTACAAGACTTGGAAGCAGGCATTAAAGCCTATCTAGAAGACAAGGTTTTGGAACATTTAGGCGATTAGTCTTTTGAGGGTGAACGCGATCGAACAGGTTTCGCGATCGGCTTAAAAGTAGTACAATTGATTCAGTGCGTTGGCGTAGTTTTAAATGCGACGAGATTCAATTTTCTACAAACTCTTCAAACAAATGCCAGAGCTATTGTTTGAACTAATTGAGCAATCGGTCCCAGACGCCGATCGTTATCGATTTGATTCCGTAGAAGTGAAGGAGACCGCCTTTCGGATTGATGGCGTTTTCTTGCCGCCAGATGATGCAGAATCCAAAGTGGTTTTCTTCTCAGAAGTCCAACTTCAGAAAAAGGAAAACCTGTACAAGCGATTCTTTGCTGAACTTTTCGTTTCCCTGCACCGAGCGGAAATTGACTATGACGACTGGGGTGGCGTCTTAATTTTTGGTTCCCGCAGTGTGGAGCCTTCCAGTTCAGTCTGGTACCGATCGCTCCTGGAAAGCCCCCAAGTCTTTCGGATTTATCTCGATGAGATCGAACAGTGGCAGAATCCCCCGTTGGCGATCGAGATTGTCCTGCTGGCAATGTCGTCTGAAACCGAAACACCCGATCGGGCAAGGGCTTTACTCGATCGGAGCGAGCAAGACGATCGGCGACAGGACATTCTTGAGATGATTAGCACTATTATGATGTACAGGTTTCCAAAATTAGGCTGGGAGGCAGTCGCAATGATGTTAGACATTCAAGATGTACGGTTAGAGGACACTCGGGCTTATCAAGAGATTGCGGAGAAACAAGGTCAATCTGTGAGAGTCTCGATGACTTTGATGCAACTCACCGAGTTGATCGGCGATCTCTCAGACGTAATTCAAGCAAAAATTGCGACGTTAAGCTTGGAGCAGTTAGACGCATTGGGTAAGGCATTGTTGCGGTTTAAAAAACTGACTGATCTGGAAGCTTGGCTGAGTGAGCATCACTAAAATACGGTTTAAATTTCATCGCGATCGCGCTGCTGCCCTGAAGTATCAGCCAATTCGCCATGTCCCACTACAACCCCCGCACCATCCGCCGAGATTTAGCTCTCCTGACCGAGGAACGGCTGTATGCGATCGACATCACCATCCGCGCAGGCGGTTCCCGAGTCTCCATGATCGATGTCGCCGACTTCGCCCCACCCGCTGAAGTCCTCGAAATCTGGAACAGCCTCCACCACAAAACCAAACCCCCTCAAATCCGCCTCTTTGAAGCCCTGGAACTTGCCGTTAAAGCCTTGGTCGAAGAACGAAGAGCTTTGTACGATCACTGGACCGTCCAGTTAGGAATCGAACGAGTCGTCGGTGGTTCTCAATTCCCCGCCTTCCTCAATGCCTACGAAACCGCAAAAGCGAAGGGATCTGAATTACTCGAAACCGTCCTGGCTGAACATGCCAGCGCCAAATCTCAATGGCTGGAAACCGAAATTCGTCCTTTACTTGCGGTGAGCTTAAACCGATCGGACATCGCCGATCGCCTTGCTATCTATGAAAATCGGTTCCCCAGCTACGATCGGATTGCCCGCTTCTTCGGCATGGAATTCCGCTATAACCCAACCCGCAGCTACCGCGAACTCCTGGGCGAACAGGTGGAAACGCAGCAACTCTTGGCCAAAGGTGCAACTGCCGAAGCCGAATATATCGAAGCCACTAATCGCAAACGGATTTCAGAAGAAGAAGCGATCGCCGTTCAACAGGCGATGGCATATCAAGATCAACGGATTCGGTCGGCGATCGAAGAAAAGGTCAGCGAAGTCCGAGTGCAAGTTCTATCGGTTTTACAACGTCAACTCCAACAGGTGATCGATCGCGGTTGGATCTCCGGACGACTACCAGTCGGAATGCAACGGGATCTCGAATCCTTAGCCCAATCGGCGCAAGTCCTGACCCAAACCGATCGGAGCTTTGCAGACATTGCCATTCATCTCAATCAGGTCAATGCAACCGGACGCGATCGCACCCAACCCGAATCTGAACTCCAATTTCAAGTCCAACAGCTTCTTAACCAAATCCAGAATCACCTCACCGTTCCCGAATCCGAACCCTTGGAAACTCTGGATCGATCGGCATTTGTGGATTTTGGGTGGGACTTGCCGATCGCAGCCTGACGCGCCATTGCGCTGGGGACATGAGCTGTTGAACTCAGCAGTCTTCATGTCCCAATAATTTCAAACTCTCAAAATTATGAGCCACTTCGCTTCCATGCAAACCCAGCTTGTAAACCAATCAGCCCTTCTGACAGGTTTACAAGCCCTTCTCGCTGAACATCAGATTCCTGCGATCGTCGAAGTCCATGACCCCGCGATCATCCTCGAAAATGCCTATGATGCCTCAGCACCACCCCAATTTGCCCATCTCATCATCCGCCGATCGCAATTGGATCTCTATTCCCGTCGTGCGCTTTTAGATGTTGGTTTTAAACGAACGCAATCTGGAACCTTTGAACTCATCGCAGACGATTGGGATCTTCGACAAAATGCGATCGGTCACGCGATCGGCGGTTCCATCCAATTCCTTCGCGCTGTTCAAACCCAATACAACATCGCGATCGTCCAACAAACCATGTCTCCCCACCTCTGGGACCATTCCGACATCCAAACCTTAGACGATGGCACCAAACGCCTGGTCTTGACCCAACGCCCAATCGAAGTCGTCACCCTCTAGGAACTCACCATGCAAACCAATCAACCGCAAATCGTCATCGACTTCCTCCCCGATGGCACCATGAAACGCGAAGTCCTAAATGCTCAAGGCGCTTCTTGCCAAGACTTGACGAAACCCTTGGACACGATCGCCCGTCCCGATATCACCTACAAACCTGAATACTTCCTAGAAACCGTAACTGAAACGATCGCCACAACAGTCGGAGGATAGCCAAATGGGTTTAAATCTGCAAGATATCCACGCACGGTTTAATGCGGGAATCAGCACTGTCTCGATCGACTCTCCCACGGGAGCCGAAATGTCCGTCGTCAACCGCATCGCAGCCGAATTCCTCGTTAATCTACCCACTCCCCGCCGAATGCGCGTCCTCCTCTGGGACACCGCACGTCAACTCCATGCCGTCACCTGTCCCAACTCCGGCAATTACACCCTCACCCCGGATGGTGCCGCTGGAACGTCCGGTGCTCCAGTGGATCTCCTCAAATACATCCTTGCCCTTTGCACTGGAGATATCCCGACCACTCACGTCCGATCGCTCTTCATCGTCAAAGACATCTACCCGTACATCTCTGGTGCCACCGCGAGTCCAACCGTCATCCGTTGGCTCAAGGAAGTCTGCTATGCCCTCAAACGATCGCAGCATCGTTTAATCCTGCTCCATGACGGTGAACATACCCCAGTCGTCTTCCAGGATTTAATCGCTAATTTGACGCATCCGCTCCCGGATGAAGGGGAAGCCAGCGCGATCGTCCAACGACGAATCACTGCCCTGCAAGACAGTGCCCGCTCTCAACGCCAATCCTTCCCGGTCAATCTGGACATGGACGGGATGAAACGACTCACCCGAGCTGTTCTGGGCATGACTCAGGAGGCGATCGATGATGTCCTCCAAATGGTCGCCATCACCGATCTAATCCTCGATGACCGATCGATCGATGCCATCAACCAGATCAAACAACAACGCTACGCCACTCAAGGCATCGAATACGCCCAAGCCCCCGATGTCGAAGTCCAAGGAATGCTCGTCCTCACCGATTGGGCAACCCGCATGGCTTGCTTGCTTGAACCCCAAGCTCAAGATGAATGGAACATCCCCTTCCCCAAAGGAATGCTCCTCGCAGGCGAAGGTGGCACCGGGAAAACCCTCGGGGTCAAATGTCTGGCTAAACTTTGGGGACTCCCGATCGTCGTTTTGGATTTGTCCAAACTGATGCAAAAGGAACTCGGTGCCTCTGAAGCCAATCTGCGATCGGTCATCCAAGCCGCTGAAGCGATTGCCCCCAGCATTTTGATGATTGATGAAATCGACAAGATGTTGGGGAGTAGCGAAAGTGATGGCGGTACGTCCAGCCGGATTCTCGGCTACTTACTGCAATGGTTTCAGGAACATAACTCACCTGTCTTCGTTGCCGCAACTGCCAATGAACCCTGGAAACTCAAACCAGAGTTCCTCAGACGGTTTGCCAAATGCTTCTTGGTAGACCTGCCGGACATTCCAGCAAGACGCGGTATCTTCCAAGTCCAGATGCAGCGTTATCGATTACTTGAAGCGATCGACCCTGAAACTGCTCATTCCTGGCTGGACACTCTCGCAGAGCAAACCCCAGATTTCACAGGTGATGAAATTCGGAAAGTGGTGCATGAAATGGCTGTAGCTGCCTACGCATCGGGACAGCCGGGACTGACAACGCTAGACACCTTACTGGCAGAAGTCAATCTCAAAGAACCCCAATTTCGTCGTAATAACCAGCGATTGCTGGCGTTACGGGAATGGGCAAGTTCGGGAAATGCCAGTTTTGTGCGCGAAACGATCGCTCGTTCTGAACCCGGTTTACAACTGGGCGAACGACTGGTGAATTTCGCCGATTAATCCAAGACCGGGAGAAGCCCCACCTTCTCCCGGTTTTTTAAACTCTCAAAATTCTGATGGAGCTATCACCATGGATATAGAACAAGCAATTGCCCAAGCTCATTTGATTTGCGTCGATGTGACCGAGAACCATAACAAGTTCTGGTCCGCTTGGGTCTTGGAGAACGGCGATCTATTTGTGGAGTATGGCAGAGTTGGCAGCACGACTCAATCCAAGCTCCATTCGATCGGTAGCATCAACATTGCAACCAGCAAAATGAATACGCTAGTGAAACAGAAGCAAACCAAAGGCTATCAGGTGGCAACGATCGTAAATTCTAAATCTCTAGATTACAGTCTGCTCCCGAATAGCAGTGTCATTCAAGAGGAGATTGAGGATATTCAGCAGCAGTGGAAACGGATGGAGACCTTCTCTCTAATCCGGTTCCATCCTGATACAGGCCAGTTTCGATCGCTCTCTGGGAGCCTCTCTGCCGATGTAGTGCCGATCGCCCGATCGCTCCTCAACCAAGTCCAAATACATTATCGACGCGGAGACGATGAATTCATTGCCGCAGTAGAAGCCTACATTCGAGTCATTCCGATGCGATCGGCTGCCAAGTTGAATGCCCATGATTTATTGGGAAGTCGGCTAAAGCTCAGTCAGCAAGCCGAATTGCTTGATACATTGGAGCAGTGTTTGAACCAGGTCGATCGGATTCGAGCTTTGATTCAATCCACTCTGAGTGGGGGCGATCGGTCTACTTGGTTGTCTTGGGGAATTGTACCGGAGGCCATTCCCACGGAGCTTGCGGATGATGGACGATCGATCGCATTAGCTTGGTATTGAAAAGAGTGATCGCGTTAAATAGTACAATACAACTATTAATGCGATCGTTCGATTAACCTGATTATCCCCTAAAGCCATTGAAAAATTGAGCCAAACGCTTCAGGATAATTAGCCTGTTCTAATGCGTGATCGTGCTGAGGGTTGAGTACTCGTTCTTGGGCATGGTAAAAAAGACTATAGGGAGGCTGAAAGCTTCTATCATACTCAAGAACCTGATTTTACGCCGAAATCCCTCAAGGATTCTGGCGTTTTTTTCGTCTGAAAAGATAGCACTAAAATGATCCTGATTCTACGATCGGGAAACCCTACTCATAAACCAAGGTAAAAAATCGTAACGGTACGATATGGTAGCGAATAGCATTTTATTTCCACAAAGTATCAATTTAAAGCGTCTTCAAAGAGATGAGCGTTGAAATAATTCCTGATTGAACCACATTGATCAAACTCAGCAGGGATGGTGGCATTCTTACTGAGTTTGATTCAGTTAAAACCTGCTCATCTCGTCGACGATCGTCTATGACTGCGCTGACATGGATGACAGCAATGCAAGGTTAATCCGATAGCCAAACCCATGGACTGTCTCAATCAGGTCATTGAGTCCTACCTTTTTGAACTTTGTCCTTAACGCCCGAATATGCATCTTGACGGTCTCAACATTAGGTTGATCTATCTCCGAATTCCAGGCTTGGTCAATCATGACTTGAGAATTAAACGTCTTGTGAGGTGCGGCCAGGAAAACGGTTAGCATTTGATATTCTTTAGGGGTGAGTGGAATGAGACGGCCCGCATAGGTCACAGTTTGGCTATCACAATCGACCAACAACTCACCCCACCGTCCAACTACTGGGTATTTTTCTCCTCGGCGGCGTAGTAATGCCCGAACATAGGCGGTTAATAGGGCATCACTAAAGTCACGTTCCAAGCAGCCGTCTGCTCCCGAGTTGAAGCCTTTGACTTCTAATTTCTCATCTAGTATCTGAAACAGTAATAGCAGCATTAAGGGATGCTCAAGGGATTGAAGTTCTTTCGAGTAAGAGAGGATATCGAGATCGGGCGTCTTAGCATCAAAAATCATTAAATCATAGGGAAAAGCGTCCATGTAATGCTCTAATTTCTCTGTCGTTGGTACAGCATCAACTAAAAAGTGGTGGTGCGACAAGATAGAAGAAATTCGACGGATTAAAAGCTGATCTTGGGACAGCAAAATGATTTTCATAACATTGACCTTTTTTGATGAGAATCGGTCATTCAATCAATGATCGAAATGTAATTAAACAAACTCCTCAATGGGGGATAACCCTCATCTGAAGCGACTTGGAGCAGAACTATACAAATCTAATCTGATATTTTTCTCATGAAGTTTAGGAGGTAATATCAAACGATCTGAACTGAAATTGATTATAGATTGATCGGTACAAGTGTGATGCCAATTAGTCAACCTTTGATCACAATTCACCCGGTCAGGTGAGCCACTCAGACAGGATTACACTCCCTTCAGCACAAAATTTCGCAACTTTTCAGTCAGTTCCACCCAATTTAGTGGCATCTTTTCTATAATAGTCACAAAGTCTTCACCATACCTGTATTCCTCAGATTGCTACTCACCTCATATCTGAAAATAAACTTATGGAAACCTCAAACTCATTGACCTATTTCATGCCCGGTGGCGCACCGCGAGCGGGAATCGACCGCGTCCCCTATGATGCCGAATTGGATCGATTGGAATGTTTAGCCGAAGAAGCCCGGTTGCGAGACCGATGCTCTTCGAGCGACCAAAGGTCAGCGCACCGTCCAGCAAGGCGGGCTAGTTATGATTCGGTGGCCGATCGATTGGCAGAAGGGGCAGATGTCAGTTTTCTAACCGAACAGGGCTATCTCAATTATTAAGGCGCGGGGAGCTTCTACCATTGCTTCTATGGGTCCGTCGCCATGCTCATTACTCAGTTTGATCTTAAAACCGGAAAGGTGCTTCAGCAGCCGAACCCGGAAACGTTGCAGTTGGAACCGAAACAGAAACTCGTTGAGCATTCCTATTTGGAGGCTTGGCTTAAGCGGCATGGGTTGGAAGATGCCGCGTTTTTTGTTGGGGATTTTTATCCTGGGGTGGATGAGGACGATCGGCTTCGATTAGAAGATGAAGGAAAAGTCTTGGTCTTTGCTAGTGGGAAAAAGGGTTATTTTACAGACCCAGAGACGGCGAAGTTGATGATTCAGGGCGATCGCGACATTCAGCCAATTTATGCGGGGAATGGGAATTCGGCGCACCATGCGATCGCCTATGGGAGTCTGATTGCATCGGATGGCATTGCTTCAACGGTGAGAGATTCTTGCAAGATTTTGGTTGTGGATGATGAAGCAGGATTGAATGCGGAGTTTTTGAGCCTGGACGATCGGTTACTCAATAAAATGGGCGATGGGACGATGTTGGTGTCGGAGGAGGTCATCCGATCGCTCCTCACACCCGAAGATGAGGGCTTGAATCCATTGACCTTGGTGACGCAGTTTCGAGCCGCATCACCGGATTTTCCAGGGATGGCCAAGGGGACGTTGAGCTATAGCGATTGGTGTAAGGATTTGGGGGTGGAGGCGATCGTTTCTCGTAGTGATATTAAAGGCGATGATGGGCGGTTTTCTCGGACTGGGATTCATGAGGTGGAAGCGTTTTGGATTAACCGTAAAGCCGATGCTCAGTATGGATTTCAGTCCGTTGGTCCGCAGGTGAAGGGCTGTATTCCAGAGGCGACCTTGCATGAATTCAATTCCAGGATGAAGGAGAAGGCGGAGAAACTGGCAGCGATCGCATCTGATCCAGTCGCGTTGATGCAGTACTACGCCCAGAAGAAGGTTGATGTTGAAGAAGAAACATCGGGGCGGTTGCCGAAGGATTGGTTGAAGGAGTTGGCGATCGCAGACCCCCATGGGCTGTTATCGGGGTTTAAACGGGTCAATAGTGAGTTGGAACGGTTTCTGAAAGGGGAACGGAAAGATTTAGCGATTCGGGGGATTGAGGTGCCCAGTGCGACGGCGCAACACCATGGCAGTTTGAAGCCTTGGGAGATTGCGAATCGGGATTTACCCCAGGGGGCGATCGTGGCCTATTACCGATCGCCCTTTCCTAATGTTGGGGCAGCAGCGATCGCCATTAATAATATTCGGTCTCTGCGGTGGGAGGATACGGAGGCTTATGACAAGGCGGGTGTCATGTTTTTGAATCCTTGGACGGCGAAGCATATTGCCATTACGGATTTTGATGGCGATCGCAATGGCTGTTTTGTTGGGTTTACGGTAGTCGATGGGAATGGGTTGCCGGAGAGGATGCGATCGGAACTCGCTTGGACGGAGGACTTACCGGAAGCCAAGCAGTATGAGGCGGCGCGATCGTTGATTCAGACTTTGATTGCGGAACAGAAATTGGTAAAACCTGCGGATTATCCTCAGGCAGTGATGGAGTTTGTGGAGCAGAATGCACCCGATCGGAAGCCTCCTGAGGTGGTGAAAGCGGCGAAGGTGAAGCATGAGTGGGATAGAGAGCGGGAAAGCCATTCTGCGGCGACTTGGCGGGCTTGGGAGCGGACGGCGTTGAATCCAACAGGGATGGTGGCGAATGTGGGGATGACGCTGCAATCGTTGGCGATGGAGACGATTTATATTGGGGACGATCGGAAGGAAGCATTACTGGAAGAAATCTCGGCGCATCATCGGAAGATTTTGGCAAAGGTGCGGGAAGGGCAGTTGGTGATTCCAGCGGGGATTTTGAGTTATGACGTTAAAGAGAGGATTCAGACGATTTCGGCGGCGAGTCAGGATTTGAAGAAGGTGAGGGATCGAGATGGGTATGTGGGCGATCGGTTAAGTCTCGTCAATGAATTGCTGAATGACATGGTGAATGGTCCGAATGCCGTCAATTTGCAAACGGCGGTGGATACCGCGAAGAGTAGTCGGGGGATTGATGTGGAAGTACAAGACTTGATGCAGGCGTTGGCTCATCGCAAACACTTGTTGAGAGCCAATCAACGGAATCCGGAGGTTTATACTCAGGGTCAGGTTTTACCGACGAATACCCAGGAACCGATCGGCTGGGCGGTGGAAGTAGCCAATCAGATTTATGTTGAGAGTACGCTACCAGAGTTGAAGCATGAAGTGTTTCGGGATCTGTTTCCAAAGGATAATTTCAGCGTTGAAATTCAGAATCGAGCCATGACGATCGCCCATGTCTATCAGGGGATGGTGAAAGAGGCACGGGTGATGGACGATCGATTACGACAACGGAAACCGGAAGACCAACAGCCGACAGCAACGATTACGACGGTGAAGGGAGCGGTATTGACGATTCAACGAATGTTGGATGGGAAGGCGAAGATTTGGCGGGGGATTCAGAAGGATTGGGTGTTGGAGTTGGAACGGGATGGTCAGAGTCCGGAAGGGGTTAGGGCGGCGATCATGACGGAGCAAGGGAAACAGATGATCGGGTGGGTCGCTCCTGAGTCGATCGCTGAATATCAATTGGATCAGCGGGTTAAGAGTGGTAGTTTACGGATTGAAGCGGCGGCGATCGAGCTGGTTCCGCCGTTAAGAATTCAGCATGATTTGGACGATCGGATTCGCGAGGCAAGGGTTTATTTGGAACGGGCGATCGACCAGATTCCAATTGATGAACGAATGGCATATGCGTCGGCGCTTTGGCATCACAGTGATGGGATGGGGATTGTGTTGAAGGGGTTTATGCCGGAGGTGACACAGCAGCTTCAGAATTTGCCGACTATCAAATTAACGGGGCTTCAGCAGGATGTGAATCAGGTGGGAGTGCTACCGGATGGAAGCTATGAGGTACTGTTTACGACGCATCAATATCAGAAGAATGGGGAATGGCGATCGGTTCCGGCGATCGCGGTTCTCAATGGAAGTGCTGGGGCGAAGACGTTGGGGGCGATCGATCCTCGGGCGTTGAGATTCCCTGAGGGGACGATCGCACGGGCGGACATTACGGCGGGGGAGAAGGTAGCGCAGGTCCAGGTGACGGAAATTTTGAGAGTTCAAAAAAATCAGGGATATTCGCCGTCACGGGCTGAGTTGCGGGATTGGTATTTGGCGGTGAGGGAACAAGGGGATGAAGTGGTGATGGGGAGGATTGAGGCGATCGGCAGGCGGTTGAATGAAGCTTATTGTGATGAGGTTGGAAGGGAGAAGTCGGCGATCGGGATGCCTGCTTTGGTACAGACGCCGATGGGGTTTAGGAGCGAGTTGGTGACGTTGACGGTGGGGGAAGTGGGGGAGATGCGATCGGTGATCAATCAGATTTCGCCAGTTAGGGCAATCGAGCGTTAAGGCTGGAAAATTGGGAGGACAATGAAGATCCGGATTAAAATCTTGAAATATGAATAAAGCGATGGTCGTGATGGAATTTAAAATTACGGAAGCGGAAGCCCGTGAGATGGCTAGATTTGAAGAAGAGGTCGGATGCGACATCAGTGCGGGACCAGACTGGGGGATCCATTTGGTGACAGTCCTGGAATTTGTTCTCAATCAGCCCAACCATGGGAAATTTGTAGACCTTCTGAAGGAACAGTATGGCACTGTACTACCGGGTCAAGATGTCGAAGTTTCCCCAATTGTAGAAAAAAATGCCGAATCTCGTTAAAATCTAGGGGATGAATTCTATTGAGGTTCATCTTCTCAATGCTGACGCTGTTTTCCATTGGATATTCGTTATGACGATCGTACATGCTATTCCTGAATCTGGACAAGTGGTGAGTGTCCGCCATCGGCAGTATGTAGTAACGGATATTCAGCAGACCCGAACGCTATCGAGTCCGATGGTTCAGAGCTTAGAGACTTTGCAGCACTTGGTTTCTCTCGCTTCGATCGAGGATGATGCCTTGGGAGAGGAGTTGCAGACGATTTGGGAGGTGGAGCCTGGAGCCTATATTTATGAGCGAGTGGATTTGCCAAAGCCGACAGGGTTTGATGAACCAGGGCGGTTGGAGGCTTTTTTAGATGCGGTGCGATGGGGGGCGGCATCTTCAGCGGATATTCGGAATGTGCAAGCGCCTTTTCGGAGTGGAATTGACATTGAGGATTATCAGCTTGACCCGGTTGTGCGCGCGATTCAGATGCCACGGGTGAATCTACTGGTCGCGGATGATGTGGGCTTAGGGAAGACGATCGAAGCGGGGCTGGTGGCGCAGGAGCTGTTGATTCGGCATCGGTGTCGAAAAATTTTGATTGTCTGTCCGTCGTCGCTTCAGATTCAGTGGCGCGATCAGATGCGGGATAAGTTTGGACTGGATTTTCGGATTGTGGATAGTGAGTTGATGAAAGACTTGCGTCGATCGCGTGGGATTCACGTCAATCCATGGCAGCACTTTCCCCGGTTGATTACGTCAATCGATTTTTTGAAGCGCGATCGTCCGACGCGATTGTTTCGAGAATTGTTACCTGCTGAAGGAGAAGCGGTCTATCCAAGGCGGTTTGATTTGTTGATTGTGGATGAGGCACATAATGTCGCACCTTCTGGGAGTGGGAAATATGCGATCGATTCCATGCGGACATCGGCGATTCGGATGTTGGTGCCACATTTTGAACATAAATTATTTTTGACTGCAACACCGCATAATGGCTATCCGGAGAGTTTTACCTCTTTGCTGGAACTGTTGGATAATCAACGATTTGCACGGGGGGTTAGTCCCGATCGCAAGCAACTTCAGGTGGTGATGGTGCGACGGTTGAAGCAGGAAATGAAAACATGGGATGGGTCGCCGTTGTTTCCGGTGCGGCAGTTGGAGTCGATCGCAGTGGATTATTCTGATCAGGAACGGCAGGTGCATCGAGCGTTGCGGGAATATACAGAATTACGGATTAAAGGTGCGACGGATGGGGTTGAAAAATATGCAACGGAGTTTGTTTTAAAACTGTTGAAAAAGCGGCTGTTCTCCTCGCCTCAAGCCTTTGCGACGACCTTGGCACAGCATGAATCTTCTCTGGTTCACTCTCAACGGCGGAAAGGCGGATTGCGGAGTCGCCCGGTGGAGGGAATTTTGCGGCGACAGTTGGAGCAAATCGAGGAGGAGTTTGCTGATGATGCTTGGTTTGAATCGGTGACAGAAGATTCGATCGATCAGAGTAGCCAGCTCTTTCGTCCGCTGACGGCGCAAGAGGAATCCCTGATCCAGCAGATGAACGCATGGGCACAGCAGGCTTCGGCTCGGATGGATACGAAGGCACAGGAATTTTTGAATTGGTTGGAAACACACTTGCGACCCGATGGGCAGTGGTGCCGTGAGCGGGTGATTATTTTTACGGAGTATCGAGCGACGCAGAAATGGTTGTATGAACTGTTGGCGACTCATGGATTGGTGCAGGGCGAACGGTTGATGACGCTCTATGGCGGGATGGCTTCGGACGATCGTGAATCGGTGAAGGCGGCGTTTCAGACTGACCCGGATGTTTCGCCTGTGCGGATTTTGTTAGCGACGGATGCGGCTTCGGAGGGTTTGGATTTGCAGAATTTTTGCTCGAAGTTGATTCACTATGAGATTCCCTGGAACCCCAATCGGATGGAACAGCGGAATGGACGAATCGATCGCCATGGTCAAAAGGCGAAGGAGGTCAGAGTTTATCACTTTGTCGGGAAGAACTATCAAGCCCAAGAAATCAGTGACATTCGACCGGGGGACCTGGAAGGGGATTTGGAGTTTTTGATGCGGGCGGCGCTAAAGGTGAATACGATTCGGGAGGACTTGGGGAAGGTGGGTCCGGTGATTGCAGCGCAGGTGGAAGAGGCGATGTTGGGGCGGCGGGTGACGTTGGATACGACTCAGGCGGAGCGGGAATCAGAACCTGTGCGCCGGATGTTGAAGTTTGAGCGGCGGGTGCGGGAACAGATCGAGACCCTTCGGGCGCAGTTGGATGAAACGAAGCAAAATCTTAGACTGTCGCCGGAAAATGTTGAGGCGGTGGTGCGGATTGGGCTGGAGTTGGCGGGACAGCCACCGTTGGTTGAAACGCAGATTGACGGGCTGGAGGGACGGGTGTTTCATCTGCCACCGTTGAAAAGCAGTTGGGCGGTTTGCGGGGAGGGCTTGCGACATCCCCATACGCAAGAGATTCGTCCGATCGCATTTGATGCTGAAATGACAAAAGGGCGAGATGATGTGGTGCTGGCGCATTTGAATCATCGGTTAGTACAGATGTGTTTGCGGTTGTTGCGATCGGAGGTGTGGGCGACGGGCGATCGGAAGTCTCTGCATCGGGTGACGGCAAGGGTGGTATCTGCTAAATCTGGGTTGGAAACGCCTGCGGTGGTTGCCTATGGACGATTGGTGATTTTGGGGGGCGATCAGCAGCGGTTGCATGAGGAGGTGATCATGACGGGTGGCATTTTGAAAGAGGGGCGATTTAGTCGATTTAAGAGTGGATTGCAACTTCAGACGGCACTGAATGCGGTGGTGGATAAAACCGTGCCGGAATCGATGCAGCAGCGGCTGGTGGGGCTATGGGAGAAGTGCGAGGAGCCTTTAATGCAATCGTTGATCAAACGCCAAGACGAACGATCGCAAACGCTAAAACAGTCGTTATCCGATCGTGCAGAAAAAGAAGCAGAGAATATTACCGCTATTTTGACGGAGTTACAGGACAGTATTCGTCTGGAGTTGGCAGAGCCTGTGGTGGAACAGTTGGAGTTATTTAGTTCGGCGGAGCGGGAGCAGTTTGAACGAAATGTGGGAAGCTTACGATCGCGCCTAGAACAGATTCCGATGGAGATCGAGGAAGAGACGCGGTTAATTCGAGCGCGATTTGCTGACCCGCAATCCAGGTTGTTCCCGTTAGCGGTAATGTATTTAGTCCCAGAGAAATTGCTTCGTTCTTAGAACGATCGGCATAAACTGGAAACCCGGTTTTGTGGTTAGATTTTGAGTTGATTGCTATTTTACCTGGAACGTTGATTATGTCGATCGCACGTCATCATGCTGAATGGTTGTCTCTGGTGGAAGCATCGGGTCCGTTTTTGAGTTTGCCTGTGTTGTTGCGGGTGTTCTCGACGGGGCTGGATGGGCATGATGTGGAGCATCGGCAGCGGTTGCGATCGGCCTATGAGGAGTGGCTGGATAATCAGCATGGGGTGAAGCCGGAGGTGGGGATCCATCGGGCTTGGGTGGAGTTTGTGTTGCGGGAGACGTTGGAGTTGCCGGAGGTGGTGATGCGATCGGGGCAAGCCTTACCGCCGGGGTTATCGGTCCGAAGTGAGCAGCATGGGGAAACGTTGCGACCGGACTGGGCCGTTGTGGAACCGGATGCGCCGCATGTGCCGAGGTTGTTGGTGCAGATGGTGGGCGTGGGACAGGGGTTGGAGAAGGCGATGAAGGGGAGTTGGGCGGTGAGTCCGGCGACGAAGATGATGGAGCTGCTTCATGCGACGGGCGTGCGGCTGGGGCTGGTGACGAATGGTGAGCAGTGGATGTTGGTGAATGCACCGAAGGGGGAATCGACGGGGTTTATTTCTTGGTATGGCGGGTTGTGGCTGGAGGAGCCGTTGACGCTAAGGGCGTTTCGGAGTTTGTTGGGGGTGAGGCGGTTTTTTGGGGTGGATGAGGGGGAGACGCTGGAGGGGATGTTGGCGGCAAGTGCGGTTGATCAACAGGACGTGACGGATCAGCTTGGGTATCAGGTGCGACGGGCGGTGGAGGTGTTGGTGCAGGCGATCGCGCGGATCGATCGTCCGGGGTTAAAGCTGGAGGAGGTGTTGCCGTCGAAGGTGTATGAGTCGGCGTTGACGGTGATGATGCGGTTGGTGTTTTTGTTTTGTGCGGAGGAGCGGGATTTGATTCCGTCGGTGGGGGGTGAGTTTTATGGGGCGAATTATGCGGTGGCGACGTTGCGGGAGAGTTTGCGCGGGTATGCGGATCAGCATGGGGAGGAGGTGTTGGAGCGTCGATCGGATGCGTGGTGTCGTTTGTTGGCGACGTTTCGGGCGGTGTATGCGGGGGTGAATCATGATGCGTTGCAGATTCCGGCCTATGGGGGAAGTTTGTTTGATCCCGATCGGTTTCCGTGGTTGGAAGGGCGCGGGATAGGATCGAGTTGGCGATCGGAGGCGTCTGATCCGATCGCGGTGAATAATCGAGTGGTGTTGCATTTGTTGGAGGCGTTGCAGCTTTTGCAGATTCAGGTGCCGGGGGCTGGGATGGAGACTCGAAGGATGTCGTTTCGGGCGTTGGATATTGAGCAGATTGGGCATGTGTATGAGGGGCTGCTGGACCATACGGCGGTGCGATCGAGTTCGCCTGTGTTGGGGTTGAAGGGAAAGAAGTTTGCGGAGCCAGAAGTGGAGTTGGCAACGCTAGAAGCTTGGATGCAGAAACCGATTAAGGATTGCTTAAAGTGGTTAAAGGAGATTAGTGGACGATCGGAGTCGGCGATTAAGAAGGATTTAGAGATTAAACCGGATGGGAAGTCGTTGCCGGGGCTATTTTTACAACGGTTGATGACGCGGTGTGATAACGATCGTGAGCTTTATGAGCGGGTGTTGCCGTTTGTGGGGTTGTTGCGAGAGGATACCTTGAAGTATCCGGTGGTGATTGGGAGTGGGATGGTGTATGTGACGGAGGGGACGGATCGGCGATCGACGGGGACGCACTATACGCCGCGCAGTTTGACGGAGGAGATTGTCAAATATACGTTGGAGCCGTTGGTGTATGTGGGTCCGGCTGAGGGGGCGGGGCGGGAGGATTGGCGGTTGCGATCGGCTTCGGAGATCTTGCGGTTACGGGTGTGTGATGTGGCGATGGGGAGTGGGGCGTTTTTGGTGCAGGTGTGTCGGTATTTGGCGGAACGGGTGGTGGAAGCTTGGGGGGAAGAGGGAAAAGGGAAGAAGGAAGAGGGAAGGGAGGAGAAGGGGGAATTGCGGGTTTTGCCGGATGGGTCGTTGGCGATCGGGGAGGTGGGGGAGGTGCTGTTGCCGATCGATCCCGAAGAACAACTCTTGGTGGCGCGGCGGTTGGTTGCCGATCGGTGCCTTTATGGGGTGGATAAGAATCCGTTGGCGGTGGAGATGGCGAAGTTGTCGTTGTGGTTGATTACGTTGCAGAAGGATCGTCCGTTTACGTTTGTGGATCATGCGTTGAAGTGTGGGGATTCGTTGTTGGGGTTGACGAGGGCAGAGCAGATTGAGTTTTTGCATTTGAAGCCGGATAATAAGGCGGTGCAGTTGGAGATGGTGTCGGGAATTTGGCGACCGATTTTGGACCGGGCGATCGAGATGCGGCGGGAGTTGGCGAGTTTTAGTGTGAATGCGATCGGGGATTTGCGGGAGAAGGAACGGTTGTATGGGGTGGCGGAAGGGCTGATCGATCGGTTGCGGTTTGTGGGGGATTATTTGGTGGCGCGGGCATTGGCGGATTCGGGGAAGACGGCGGAGTTGACGGCGGAAGAGTTAATGGTGGTGTCCGATCGGATTCAACGGGATTTGCAACGGGATGAAACAGAGGAGGAATCGCGGGATATTAAGGCGTTGAAATCGCAAACCAATCGGATGATGAATCTGGGAAATCCGGTGGGACAGGCTCCGAGAACTCCGTTTCATTGGTTATTGGAGTTTCCAGAGGTATTTTTGGAAGGGGATGGGTTTAGCGCGATCGTCGGCAATCCGCCCTTCCAAGGTGGTTCCAAAATTACAGGTACTGTGGGGACAGACTATCGAACTTACCTAGTGGATCACATTGCCAAAAGAGTCAAAGGAAATGCAGATCTCTGTGCCTACTTCTTTTTAAATGCATTGCATCTCCTCAATTCAGACGGTCGGTTTGGACTAGTGGCAACTAATACGATTGCACAAGGGGATACCCGAGAAGTTGGACTGGATCAACTCGTTGCACAGGGACATACGATTTCTCGTGCCGTGCCCAGTCGTCCGTGGATTGGCAGCGCTAATTTAGAAGTGGGGTATATTTGGTTACAGAAAGGGGAATGGAATGGAGAATCAGTTTTAGATGAAAAAGTTGTTAATGGAATTACAGAATTTTTAACTTCACGCAGTAGAGTTATAGGTAAGCCCCATTCATTATTCGCCAACTTTGGTAAGTCCTTTACAGGGAACAAAGTGTATGGGGAAGGATTTGTGATTACTCTAGAAGAAGCACAGGTATTAATAGAAAAAGAAACAAGAAATGGGGATGTAATTTTCCCCTACCTAAATGGAGACGATCTTAATTCTCGCTTTGATCAATCACCTAGCCGTTGGGTGATTAATTTTGGTGAAATGTCTCTAGAAGAAGCCTATAATTACCCGGACTGTCTTGAAATACTAGAGAAGTTAGTCAAACCTTATCGCGAGACTGTCAAACGCGCGCACACAAGAGAAAAGTGGTGGCTTCACGAACATACGCGAAAAGAACTCTATAGGGCAATTGGGGGACAAGATCGGATTTTAGTTCATCCTCTCACTAGCAAATACAATAATCTCTCCTTTTATAGACCAGGAATTATTTTTAGTCATATGACTATTATCTTGAGTATACAGACTTGGTGGGAGTATTCACTTATTCAAAGTGAACTACATTGGCACTGGGTCCTAATGTATGGCAATAAGCTAGCAACGCGACCTCAATATACACCTACTGATTGCTTTGAAACATTTCCTTTTCCTCAAAAAACAGATGTCCTAGAATCGATCGGCGAAGCCTACTACACCCACCGCCAGACCATCATGCAAACCCGCAACGAAGGACTCACCAAAACCTACAACCGATTCCACAACCCCAACGAAACCGCCGAAGACATCACAAAGCTCCGCGAACTCCACATCGAAATGGACAACGCCGTCGCAACCGCCTACGGATGGCAAGACCTATCCCTCGATCACAACTTCCACCCCACCAAACAAGGCATCCGCTTCACCCTCAGCGAAACCGCCCGCCGAGAAGTCCTCGATCGGCTCCTACAACTGAATCACGATCGGTATGCCGAAGAAGTTGCGCAAGGACTGCATGATAAGAAGAAAAAGGGAAAAGCTAAGAAAGAAGAGAAGAAGAGTGCGATCGAGCCAGCCGAAATTCAGGGCAACCTGTTCTAGGCAAATTTGGTAAACTAAAAACAGCATTGAGGACATCAGCCCATGACCAACACTGCCAACCTTGGACAAACCCTACTCGAAACTGTACAATCGCTACCTCCTCCCCAACAGGAAGCCGTCCTCCACTTTGCCCGATCGCTCTCCCTGCCCAAGCCCGATCGCCCCGCCCAAATTCAAACCCTCTTACTCGACCTCGAAAAAATCCAGACCCATCATGGTGAACCCACGATCGCAGTCTACATTGACAGTCTATTAACTACCATCCGAGACATGCGCGATCGGACCCCTTACAGTCCTTACACCGAAGTCGTCATCGCACTACATGATGCGATCGCTGTCCGCAATGCATGGGTCAACTACAGCGCAGAACAATATAGAGGCGCTCACGACATTCTAAAATCCCTATCGCATCAAACAGAAATTTCTAACGAATCGGCTGAAGAGGCGATTTTAAGTCTAGACAGTCTTGGCTTTGACACTTTACCTTTGAGAATGCTGCCCAATCTCGGTCAGCTTGACAACACTGCCAACCAGGATTAACAAACATGGCAGAAAAAACCTCCCAGCCCAGTTTTCTCGATACCTCAGTTTTACGATCGCTTTTGTTAGGCACTGAAACCTATCGAAACTACCTCCAGCAAGCTTTAGATCCGCGATCGCCTCATACTTCTAGCTATGTACAGATGGAGATGCGACGGAGCTTTCTGATTAACCTCATCGCTTTCTACTTCATCGTCAGCTTAGACACGATTCCCACCCTAAATGACGCAATCAGCTTCTGGAATAACGAATTTAAAACAAGTCGGCTCAAAGCCTTTATTCAATTTCTGCCAGAACTAACCACGCTCATCCATGCCCATCAGCTAGACAGCAGCAATCCAAACGACAAAGAAAATATACTTTATCTCATCGGATTGTACATCAAACGCTTCGAGCTAATCTTGAGAAGAAAATTTCCAAACACAGGGCAAGATGCCACCGCTTGCACCCGCGCACTGATCCCACTTCAAATCAAGCTCGATGAAATGGCTCAAGGCTTAAAAACATTCCTGGAAAAGTTTGAGGATACTAAAACTTGCCGAGAGCAATGTCGCATTGATCAGTTTTTATTAGAAGAGCATCGCAGCAGTCTTGAAACTTACATTCAGCAAGCCACCCAATTAAAACAGAGCAAAGAAAATAAAGGCTTTATAGAAATTACCACCAGTTTACAAACAATCCTTGAAGGAGGCGCTAAAGCCTGTTCATGCACAAGATGCAGCAAGATTGGCGATGCTGTGATTGCATTAGATGCTCCTCGAACAATGCAGTTAGAGCACAGCGATCGTTCATTTAACTACTTATGTCCACCCATTGAGCAATCACATCGCTTACACCCTTCTGAAAATCAAATCATTCGAGGATCGATATAAATCGGCTCCTACAACTGAATCACAATCGGGGATTATAATAACACTTAGGTACTTTGAACAGTAATGACCACCATGCAAACCCTTCAACTCCGATCGCGCACCGCCCCCGACGGCACCATCACCCTCCAGCTTCCCCCCGAACTCGCCAACCAAGACTTCGACTTTACGATCGTCTACCAACCGATCGACCCCACGCCGCCCCCCACAGAACCCGACCCACTCATCGGTCTATTTTCCGGCTCCCCCAACCTCGCCACCGACGCCGAAACCCTCCTCCAGCAGACCATTGAGCCACAAACCGGATGGTCATGGAAACAGTCATAGCAGACACCGGATTTGTCGTCGCTCTCCTCAACCAAACCGATCGCCGTCACCTCGACGTCCAGCCAATCTATCTCCAATATCCAAAAATTCTTCTCCCCAAAACCGTCTTCGTCGAAGTCGCCTATCTCATCGGACGCGACGCCGGAATCCCCACCACGATCGCCTTCCTCCGCAACATCCAAAAAAGCCGATTTCAACCAATCGATCTGATCGATCAAGACCTCGACCGGATCGCCGACATCCTCGAACAATACCTCGATAGTCGAGTGGACTTCGTAGATGCCAGCGTCATGGCGATCGCCGAACGTTGCAACATCAAAACCGTCCTCACCCTCGATCAAAGAGATTTCCGCCTCTTCCGCCCAAACCACTGCGACGCCTTCACCCTACTGCCGTAGCAACATTGCGATCGCCCTTCGGGAAGAACAGAGGAGTTTGTTTCGGGGAGTGAAGGTTCGATCGTGAGAGTTGTAACATTTGTTAATACGGCATCAGTCGATCGACTTTTTACGTGAAAATAGTACACAGTTATTTCTTTGTCCTTCTCGCGATCGATCGTTGACCTAATGTCTCCACCCGAACCCAGTACAGGCACCTACAGCACAATTCATCAGGAAGAATTTAGCTATGCTTTCATTAGTGCGATCGCAACCGCCGCAGGATACACCGTAAAACTCGCAACTCGGTCCGAAGACATTGCGGGAGCCGACCTCACGATCGCGGCTCCCGGCGTCACAGGCAAAGTTACAAAATCTCCTGTATGCGATGCTCAAGTCAAATGCACGACTGACATTAGCATCGTCAAGAAAACCCACATCCACTACCCCTTACAGATTCACAACTATAATCGACTCATCGCCAACACCTTCAAACCCCAACTTCTCATCGTCGTTCTCATTCCCAAAAACCTCCCCGATTGGCTCCAGAGCACCGAAACCGAAACGACCCTTCAACGCTGCGCCTACTGGATTTCGCTGAGAGGAGATCCTCCAAGTACCAACAACGAAAAAATCACCATCCGTATTCCTAGGAGCCAAATCCTCACCCCAAAATCTCTCCAAGACATCATGCAACGTATCGCGGACGCGGAAGACCTATGAATTTCCCTAGCCTCACCCTCAAACAATGTAGCTCTATTAGTCCGCAGACCGTCCTCGACTATCTGCACCATCAACAATGGCAAGAAACCGAATCCGTCCCCAATCACCACAGCATTTGGGAACTCTCTCATCCCGAAGAAGGAAAGCTCCAAATTCTCCTTCCCCTCAATGCAGAAATTCCCGACTTCCCCGATCGGATGCATGATCTCATCCAGGTCATTGCCTTTGTCGAAAACCGATCAGAAACTGAGATCTTCAACGACTTCGCCAACGTCACCCAAATCGCTAAAGACCTCGGTCGCGAAATCCTAAACCTCCATCTCTACTTCAACAAAGACCAATCCCAACCCGAAGCCCCCGCCAAAAAACTCGGCAACATCCTCTCATCTCTGCAAGACACCCTCGACGCAATCGGGCAAGTCGAAGGCGGACGCGCCACCCCACTCGGCAAAATCGCACAAGAAATCACCCAACGCACCAGCCTAGATGTGATCAGCTTCTTCAAAGGCTCCTTTGGGATTCGCCTTGCAGCAGCCCCCGCCCCCGCTCAACTCAACCTCATTCAGGAACCACTAGCAGAAACCGCCATTAAAGGCTTCATCGACCTCATCAACAGCAGCGAAAACAAATCTAAATTAAGCAAACTACTTAAAAAATACCAACACCGAACCACCTCTCATTATCGTAAATTTCTCATCGCCCTCACCGACTCCGAAGCCGATCTCCGCATTGAATGGGGTTCCACCAACCCTGAAAAAAGCAGCACCGTCAACCTCTCTAGCCTCGACGCATGGCGAGCGATCGCAATTTGTAGCGAACTCGTCACCAACGAACCCGAAGAATATGAAATCATCGGAAAACTCTGGGCAGTAGACAGCAAACGAAAAACCTTCCGACTAGAAGACATCTACGAAGGAAAACCCTACTTCGGCAAAATATCCGACGACGTTTTGACATCCGGCGTAGAAATGATCGCCAGCCCACCCAGAACCTATCGAGCCAGAATCCAAGGCACCCTCAAAGAAAATCCCAACACAGGCGAAGCCTCCCTAGAATACAAACTCATCGCCCTAGCCCCATGGGACAAAACCGTCCCCACCGAAGATCCCACAACAACCCACGAAGCCACAACTGACACCCTTCCCACCGATCGTCCCCGCCGAAAAAGCACCAAGAAATCTCGGAACATCGCATAGAGCGTAACCCTAATAAAAATGAAAACTCTATTTCTGAGTTGGCAAGATCCAGTCAGCCGCGCTTGGTTTCCGATCGGCAAACTCACTCACGATGGGCGACTATACCACTTCGTCTACATCCAAGGCGCGATCGAAGCCCACCAAAAAGCAGATTTCCAACCCATCATCTCCTTTCCTGACTTTTACCAAACCTACGGATCCCCAGAGCTGTTCCCCCTGTTCAACAACCGTCTTCTCCGAAGCAGCCGTCCCGACTATCCCGACTTCATTCAATGGCTCAACCTACCCAAAGATAAAAACGATCCGATCGCCATCCTCTCCCGCAGCGGCGGCAAACGCGAAACCGACACCTTTGAGGTCTTCCCCTCTCCAGAACTCAGCGATGACGGCAACTACCACATTCACTTTTTCGTCCACGGACAGCGCCACCTCCCGATCGAAGCTCAACAACATCTTTACCAACTGAGACCCGGACAACCCCTCAGCCTCCTCCACGATGCCCAAAATCCCTATGACTCCCGCGCCCTACTCATCCGCACCGACGATCTGCATCTCGTAGGCTACTGTCCCCGCTACCTCACCCAAGACTTTTTTGAACTGGTGATCAATAATCCCGACCAAGTGACGACCACGATCGAACGCATCAATCCCCCACCCACCCCCGTCCAATTCCGCTTCCTATGCAGCCTCACCGCAAAATGGAATTCCGACTTCCAGCCCTTTTCAGCCGCGATTTACACCCCGATCGCCGCCGTAGAAACTGAAAATCAGCTCGTACTCCTCTAACACAAGAAAATCGCCCAAAATCCCCCCAGACAGAATTAATCTCGCTATACTGAGGTGCCAGTACCCTGCCAATATCACTTGCCAGCATCGCTTGCCAGCATCGATCGATATGGCGATCGCCCCGCCACCCCCAGCGCCTCCATGTCCTTCGAGATCATCCACAAACCCACCTTCACCAACCAACTCCTCACCATCCCCAAAGAGCGAGTCGTACAGGTCTTAGAAAAAATTGAAGTCTTGCGTAAAGACCCCAGCCCCCACGGCACCCTCAAGAAAAAGCTCCATGGTTACGAAGGAGCCGTCTATCGTCTGCGATCGGGCGACTACCGCATCATCTACACCTACGGCGACGGCTGGGTTTCACTCCTAGGCGTAGATAGCCGAAAAGATGTCTATCGCGGCACCAAACTCTACGCCGAAGAAGCCACGATCGACATCAAAAAAGTCTCCGACCTAGAACTCCTCCTTCTCCCACAGTCACCCTCACACCCTGCCACCCCGCCAGCCCATTCCCAGCCCGAAGATCCACTCCCCAAGCTCCCCACCGAAGACCTGCTCACCCAACTCCTCATCCCTACCCATTATTTTCCCCTTCTCCTGCCCTGCCAAACCCTCGACGACCTTCTCGCCGCCGACATTCCAAGTCACCTGCGCGATCGTCTCTTCGACTGCCTCACCAACCCCAACTTTGACCAAGTTCTCCACCAACCCGACCTCCGCACCGGAGACCCCAACGACCTACTTCGATTCAAAGAAGGCGAACTCCTCGGCTTCCTGCTCCACCTCAACCCCGAACAAGAAAAATTTGTCACCTGGTCCCTAAAAGCCAGCGGACCCACCCTCGTCAAAGGCAGTCCCGGCACCGGAAAAAGTACAATCGCCCTCTACCGCGTCCGCACCCTCATCGAGCACCTCAAAACCCAAGGCAACCCCCAACCCCGCATCCTCTTTACCACCTATACCAACGCCCTCGTCACCTTCTCCCGCCAGCTTCTCGATAGCCTTCTAGGGGAGGATCGCACCTGCGTCACGGTCAAAACCGCCGACGCGATCGTCTACAACCTCCTCACCGAAAACGGACCCAAACCTACGATCGCCAACGACGCCGACCTCCGAAAAGCATTACAAAAAGCACTGCCCACCACGATCGCCACCCTCGACGGCAACCTCCTCCAGCAACAAGCCCAACGCCAAATCCTCCAACGCCTCACCCCCGACTACCTCCTCCAAGAACTCAACACCCTGATCGATGGACGCACCCTCCTCACACTCGAAGACTACCAAGCCACTCCCCGCACCGGACGATCGATCGCCCTCAACAAAATCCAACGTCAAGCCATCTGGCACCTCCGCCACCACATTCTCCAAAACCTCAAAACCAACAACCTCGAAACCTGGTCCCAACTGCGAAACCGCGCCCTCACGATCGTCGAAAGCGCCCCCAACGTCCCCAAATACGATGCCGTCATCATCGACGAAGCCCAAGACCTCGATCCCAATATCCTCCGTCTCCTCACCACCCTCTGCATCGCCCCCAACCGTCTCTTCGTCACCGCCGATGCCAACCAATCCATCTATGGCAGTGGCTTCCGCTGGCAAGACATCCACACCGATCTAAAATTCACCGGACGCACCGGAATCCTTCGCACCAATCACCGCACCACCCGCGAAATCAGCGAAGCTGCCCACAGCTATCTCTCCGACAGCCAACTTGACCCAGAGATCACCGATCGCGACTATATCCACACCGGACCTTCACCCGCCGTCCGATCGATCGCCACCCACTTCGATGAAGCCCAACTCCTCACCCAATTCTGCAAAACCGCCACCCGCGAATTCCGCCTCGGCATCAACGCCTGCGCCATCCTCGTCCCCAACGAAACTATTGGCAAAAACCTCGCAGGGAAGTTAAATAGTCTAGGTTTACCTGCACAATACATGGCGAGTAAAGATCTCAATCTCAACGTCCCCCAAGTCAAAATCCTCACCCTCAAATCTGCCAAAGGACTGGAATTTCCCATCGTCGCGATCGCAGGCTTCCTTGGCACTACCTATCCAAAAATCCCTAAAGGTAGCTCAGAAGCCGAAATTCAAGAACTCCTTGCCCGCGAACGTCGTACACTTTTTGTCGGGATGACCCGTGCCATGCGCGCACTCCTTATCCTCACCCCCACCTCCAAACCCTCACCCCTCCTCCAAAACTTCGACAACGCTCTCTGGAACCTCGGTCAACCCGCATGAAAACCATTCAGCTTCCCACCATTCTCCCCGGCAATCTCGATCTCACCGAACTCAATCAACAACTGCGCGATCAACAGATCCAACTGGATTGGAGTGCCGTGGTTTCTGCATCTGAAGAGCATCTTGTCATACTCTTTCAAGGATTAGACTTATCGGATGATAGTGATGTCCTTGGCATAGACGATCGTATTTCAGATGCCATTCAAAATCGAATCCTCCTGGCATTTAATCAAATTAGCAACCAAGCTCAAGAGAAGCAATCCCAAAAATCCAAAAAGCAATCCAAAAAGCAATCTAAAAAATCTGCCCAGCCCGTCACCTGGACCCAACCCGCTTTACTGGAAGCCCAATTTGTCGCAACCACTTCAAGCCCTACCGATTTACTCAGTGCAGACGGTCAAGGCAATCTCATCGAACTCCAACTCGTGCCCACCCAGCCAGAAGTCTCCACGCCACTTCCAGCCCGCGTTCTCACCCGATCGAATCCCTACGAACTCCGTGCCCAGCTAGAAACCGCCATCTTAAAAGACCTCCATGGTCCCGCTGGAGGAGACTATGAAGAAGTCGATGAGTCTCGGGTCAGCGATCGTTATCTCGTCGGACTGATCGCGCCCCTCCATCGACGGACCATTGCAAACGTGACCATCACCTCGATCGCAGACGATGAAAATGATGATTCCCGATCGGGCAGCGTAGACGAATCCCCCGAACAACTCGATCCCCTCTCACTCTCCACCGGAAGCACCACCGAAGACGGCACCACCGAACTAGCAAACCCTGTCAATGAGAGCATGTTGCCCTCATCCATTGGACTTAGTTTTTGCATCGACGCAACCGCAATGGCAATCCAAGTAACTGCCTCCTGGGGACAATATGAAAAAGGCAAAAGCGAACTCGCCACCACCTCCACCGGATCAGCCAAAACAGTCTGGAAACGTCGTCCGATCGAAAAGACATCCCCAGCCATTCCGCTAAAAATTGGCGCAATCGCCCCTTGGAAAGTCGATCGCGATCGCGAGGTCTATGTTAAAGGTCAAATGCGAAAGCAAGGCGATGACTGGATTGCAACCGTATTTTTAGTCAATGAACAACGGGAGCAGCAACAGCTTCCAGATTTATATTGGCTCTTCCAACCCGAACTCACCATTCGATCGGCAACGCCCGCAAACCCAGATATCTTCATCAAAAAACTCACCCGCCGCGAACCAGGGAAACTAGACGACGAAATTCATAGGGAAGAGCAGCGCATGGCAATGCTCTATCGGAACCAAGTCGAATTCGCAGTCGGACACAGTGTCGGCATTCACGCCACCGAATCTCCCCACAATCCCCAACGTGCCACCCACCTTTCAACTCGCGTCGTCCCCACCTACGAAGTTCCCCAATCCCAGCCCCCGAGCGTAACAGAGATCCCAGCCCTTGCCGGACTCGCACTGGATATGAAAGTCCTCGCTGAAACCCCCTTAAGCGATCTCCCAGCACAACTTCAACCCCTCACCCTTGCCTACTCACAATGGATCGACCAACAGACCATACGCCTCAGTGACCCAACAACCGGACTCGATCCCTATGAAGAAATTGCAAAAGGGGCGATCGAAGACTGCCAAAAAGCACTCCAACGGATTCAAGCTGGAATTGATCTCCTTGCCACCCAGCCACAAGCTGCCGAAGCCTTTTCCTTTATGAATCGCGCCATGTGGCAACAACGGGTTCATGCACTCTACGCCGAACAAAAACGTCGAGGGGAAACCGAAACTCTAGAATCGATCGATATCCCCAAAAACCGAACTTGGCGAACGTTCCAACTAGCATTCATTCTGCTCAACCTCCCCAGTATTACCAACCTTGAGCATCCCGATCGAATCCATCCGACCCAAGCCGTAGCCGATCTCCTCTGGTTCCCGACAGGCGGCGGTAAAACCGAAGCCTATTTAGGTTTGACTGCCTATACGATCGCCCTTCGTCGCCTCCAAGGAACGATATCAGGGCGATCGGGCGAATATGGTGTTGCCGTCTTAATGCGCTACACCCTTCGTCTCCTAACCCTGCAACAATTCCAACGAGCCACAGCACTCATCTGCGCCTGTGAAGCCATTCGCCGGGATGATGTCCAGAAATGGGGTAAAGAACCCTTCCGAATTGGACTTTGGGTTGGAAAACACACAACGCCTAACACCACAGAACAAAGCCATGAAGTCCTCCAACAGAAAAAAGAAAGTTATCAGGGAGCCAGCAGTGGTTCACCCCATCAACTCACCAATTGCCCCTGGTGTGGAACCCAGATTCAAGCCGATCGACATATCCATGTTGAGTCTTTTAAGCAAGGCAGCGGAAGGACACTGACCTACTGTGGTGACTCCCTCGGGCGATGCCTATTTAGTCAAAAGCAATCCCCTAAAGAAGGGCTTCCAGTTGTCGTTGTCGATGACGAAATCTATCGATTACTCCCAACCTTGCTCATTGCCACCGTCGATAAATTTGCACAAATGCCCTGGAATGGCAAAACGCAAATGCTCTTTGGACAAGTGGATGGGTATTGCACTCGCCATGGATTTCGATCGCCCGAAATCGAAGATAGCGATTCCCATCCCGCCCGCCATGGGAACCCCGCTGCTCGAACCATTCCCATGAATCCGCTCCGTCCACCGGATCTCATTATTCAAGATGAACTCCATCTGATCAGTGGACCGCTCGGCACCCTCGTGGGACTCTATGAAACAGCCGTAGACCACCTCTGTTCCTGGGAAGTCAATGGTCAAACTGTCCGCCCCAAAGTCATCGCATCCACTGCCACCATCCGCCAAGCCCGCGAACAAATTCACCAATTATTTCTACGCGAGGTCCAAATCTTTCCGCCTCAAGGCTTAGACATCACCGATAATTTCTTCTCTCGCCAACGCACCCCCAATGCCGAAACGCCCGGTCGTCGCTACATCGGCATCTGTGCCAGTGGACGACGGCTTAAGGCGGCGCTCATTCGGGTCTACACGGCAATTCTCTCATCATCTCAAGATTTATTGAACGAAGGCGCAGAGGTCGATCCCTGGATGACCTTAGTCGGCTATTTCAATTCCATGCGTGAACTCGGGGGAACCCGGCGTCTCGTCGATGATGATATTCAAACTCGACTGTATCGAATGCCCGATCGAGGCTTGGCAAAACGATCGAATCTAGAAGTCCAAGAATTGACCTCACGCATTCCATCCACTGACATTCCCATCGTCCTTGATCGGCTAGAAGTTCCCTTTCTACCGAAATCAGACGGCACTAAAAAAGAATCACGCCAGACCAAAAATCGCCCGATCGATGTGTTGCTCGCCACCAATATGATTTCGGTCGGGGTCGATATTCGTCGCCTTGGAATCATGGTAGTCGCAGGTCAGCCTAAGACAACTGCTGAATATATTCAAGCCACCTCACGGGTAGGGCGAACGCATCCAGGTCTGGTTTTTACAATTTACAACTGGGCAAGACCCAGAGACTTATCCCATTACGAACAATTTGAACATTACCATTCCACCTTCTATCAACATGTCGAATCACTGTCGATTACACCCTTTTCACCTGGGTCAATTCAGCGAGGATTAGCGTCAGTATTCGTTGCTTTAATTCGCCTCATGGGGACAGAGTTTAATCAAAACGATCGCGCTGGACGGATCGATCGGAATCATCCAGTCATTCAAGCTGCGATGAAAACCCTGCTCGATCGGGCAGAACAGATTGAAGGACCAGTCACCCGCGATGAATTAAAAAAGGTACTAGATGCAAAACTAGATTATTGGCTAAAATTCAGAGATGGACTCAAGGATGGTGCCGAATTAAAGTATAAACCGCAGTCCGACGGCAATACGCTTCCATTACTCGACCAGTTTGGCATCTCGAACCCTTCTCCCTTCGCCTGTTTAAATTCACTCCGTAACGTAGAACCCACGGTGGGATTGATTCTGGACGACCGAGTTCTGGAAGATGATTTTCAAGTTCCGAAGCCAATGCCGAAATCTTCTCAATCTTAGCCATTCTATTTCTACCCAAAGTCTTATGAAATCAGCCTCCTCTAAGTTTAAAGTCGGTGAACTACGCCCCAGTCAGATTTTGTTTTCTGCTGGCATTGGTTCCGTCATTGATTTACCCAATCTTTCGACGATGGTCATGGGATTAGATGATTGGGATTCAGCTCAGGCGGATGAGTTGGGAGAACCACGGTTATTGACAGCAGTTCAATCTGCATTAAACCGATCGGTGAAAGCCCTCAAGTCTCCACCCATTGCACCAGACTCTAATGGTCCTTCATCCGATCAGACTTCAAATATTGGAATCCCTGTTGCACCGTTCCCCCTTTGGATGAGATGTCCACAATGTAATCGCATTGCCTCGCTCCACTCTGGACTTTTTGAGCTGAAGAAGAATCTCTATCATCCCGATCGTAATTTTTATGTTCATTCTAGTTGTCAATCTAACAGAAGAAAGTCGGCACCTAAAGTTTTACCTGTTCGATTTCTCGTAGCGTGTAAAAAAGGACATTTAGATGATTTTCCATGGCATTACTACGTACATCGAGGAAGTCAATCCTGCGAAAATAGTGCGCTGCAACTTCGAGAATATGGCGTGTCTGGTTCTGCCGCTGATATTGAAGTCAAATGTCTAACCTGCGATGCAAAACGAAGAATGTCTGATGCTTTCGGGGAACAAGGCAAGATCAACATGCCACAATGCCGGGGAAGAAATGCACACTTACGGAACTTTGAGGCAGATGGCTGCGATGAACAAATGATCGCAATTTCCTTGGGAGCCTCCAATAGCTGGTTTCCCATCACGCTTTCAGCCCTCTCCATACCCACCATGACAGATCCATTAGGACAATTAGTTGAAAAAAACTGGGTTACATTAGAAAAAGCAACCAGTCTTGAGGTTGTCACAGCTTTTCGAGCGATCGGAAATCTCAAAGAATTTACTCAATATTCTGATGTCGAGCTATGGAAAGCCATTCAGAAGATGAAAGACGGGAATCAAGACGAAGAAATTGATAGCCAAGATCTCAAAACACCAGAATGGAACGTCTTTTCAAATGTAAATACGAGTCTAAACAGCAGTGACTTTCAACTCAAGAAAGAAGTCTTACCAAAAGGTTATGAACCCTATTTTGAGCAAGTCGTTCTCGTTGAAAAACTCCGAGAAGTTCGTGCCTTAATCAGCTTCACACGAATTGAGTCACCCGGTGACTTTGCCGACACAGGGGAAATACCAAAAGCACATTCAGCACCTCTAAGTCGAAAATCACCAACGTGGGTTCCTGCCGCAGAAGTCCGGGGTGAAGGGATTTTTATCCAATTTCGGGAGGAAGCAATTGTCCAGTGGCAAAACAAGACGGCTATCCAAGAATATGATAGAGACTGTTTTAATGCGCACCAAACCTGGCGTAAAGCTAGAAATTTAGACAATCCACATCTCTACTATCCCGAGGCTCGATATATTCTGATCCACTCCTTTGCCCATGCACTGATGCGGCAACTCTCGATCGAATGTGGCTACACAGCAGCTAGTTTACGAGAGCGCATTTATTCACGATCGGACAAGGATAAAGATGGACCCATGGCAGGACTGCTCATTTATACAGCCGCTCCGGATAGTGAAGGAACATTAGGGGGCTTGGTAAAGCTTGGTAAGCCGGAAAACCTTGGCAGACATATCGAACAAGCTTTAGAACAAATCCGAATCTGTGCATCTGATCCACTCTGTGCTGACCATACATTCCAAAAAAATCCAGCAATAGCACTTCATGGCGCAGCTTGTCATGCTTGCTTGTTTAGTCCGGAAACTTCCTGTGAACGAGGCAATAAATATCTAGATCGAAATGTTTTGATTTCAACGGTTCAATCAGAAAAATCCGAACTTGCATTTTTCAAACATCTCACTTAAATCAAATGCGATATGTCTCAGCTTTTTTCAACCCAGCTTCTCTTCCAAATCCGATATGTTACCCAAATCATTCCTGAATCAACCCTCGAATTATTTATCCAAATCATTGAGACGACCGATTATCTATCTCCTTCGTCAATCAATAAAAGTATACAATGTATTCCAAAAGCAGCTTGGAGACGTGAAGTTAGAGCACTATTAGATCAATTTTGTCAGTATTCGACCGATATCAGTGGTGCAACAGTAGCAGCAACTCTTTCGACAGCGAAATACTGCAATACTCAAAGTAAAGCTGAATTATTATTAGAACTTGTATGGACTGGACCTTTGCCTGAAGGGAGTACTTTCAGACGGACAGACCAAGCATTGCTACAACTCATTCGTGAGGCAACTGAGACACTAACCATTGTAAGTTTTGCCGTATACAAAATTCCAGAAATTGTTGAGGCACTATATCAAGCAATTAACAGAGGAGTCAATGTTCAATTTGTTTTTGAAATTCCAGAAGCAAGTGGTGGCAAGATTAATTATGGTGCATTAGCAGTTTTAGGCGATCGTATTCTGAGTCAATCTCAGCTTTTCATATGGGCAAAAGAGAAACGACTAACAGATGCTAGCGGTAAGACCGGATCTCTACACAGTAAACTAGCTTTAGCAGATGGGCATCATCTATTTATTTCTAGTGCTAATCTTACAGAATATGCTCTCTTATTGAATATGGAAATGGGGGTAATAATTCATAATCAAGAATTTTCAGAACAAGTTAATCAACATATTAAAAAACTCATTCAAGAAGGAATATTAATCAGATATCGTGATTGAAATTAACGTAGAGTAAAAAGCTACAAATTTAGCTGGAAGCTTAGAATAACGACATTTAAACCAAGACTCAATTCGGGCTAGCGCCTTGATGAAATAGGAACCTTCAGAACCTCAAACCTCACCACTGAAGGAGATTTATCATGAGCGCTGGACTGAATCAAATCACCATCCTCGGTCGTCTCGGCAATGATCCCATCACCCGCGACACCCGCACCGAAACCACCGTCACCCACTTCGACGTGGCCGTAGACGAAAGCTACAAATCCAAAGCTGGAGACAAAGTGGAGAAAGTCACCTGGTTTCGCTGTGAAGCCTGGAACGGTCGTGGAAAGGCGATCGAAAAATACCTCGGCAAAGGCAATCGCATTCTCATCAACGGTCGCATGGACTTCCGCCAATACGACAAAACCATCACTCTCAACGATGAAGAAGGCATCGTCAAAATCAATGACCCTGTTCTAATCGTCGAAGACTTCAAAATCATTGACTGGAAAGATGACAATTCCAGTGACGGCTTCGACCAAGACGACTTGTAGCTAAACCCGGCTCAGATCTCACCCGAGATCTGGGCTATATTTTTTAACTCTCAAAATTCTCAGACTGATAAATCCCGATCTTGTACAACAGACTCCGACCGCTAGACCAACCTTAAAACGGGCTTTGAAGCACGATCGCCCCATCAAAACCGCTCTAATCTTGTCCTACATAAATCCTATTTGTAGTACAAGATTAGTAAATATTTTCCCTCAAACACCCGATCGTCCGACACCTATTCGATTCAACATCCCCATTGAATCTCTAAATTATCCCAAAAATTTTTTAAACTCTCAAAATCCTCAGGCTGGATAAATCCCGATCTTGTACAACAGAACCCGATCGCTAAATCGTCGGTATAAAGGGCATTCAGACCCGATCGTCCCATTAAAGTCGGATTAATCTTGTACTACAAATAGGCAAATGTAGTACAAGATTAATTAATACTCTGAATCCAAACCTTCTGCCCAAACAGATCATGAATCCATTTCACCGATATACTTTTAATCAATCACCTAAAAAGACTTTGCACCATGGATTCCAGCTTGCTTTCTCCCGACTTTAAGCTTCAACTTAAAAAACAACGCGATCGGCTCATCACTAAACGTAATGCCATCATCCAAGACGCGATCGACGACGCCACAGAAACGATCGACGCCAACATTGCCCACATCGACAATCTCCTCAGCAAAGCTACCTCCAAAGCCAAAACAACCGCGACCAGAGGACGACCCAAAAAGGAAACGATCGAAGTCGAAGCCAAAATAACGCCAACTAGAGGACGACCCAAAAAGGAGAAAGTCGAAGCTAAACCCATCACCCCAACTCCTCGCACCAAAGCCAAAAATTCTAAAGCAAAGCCCCCAGCAAAAACAAAGACTAATGCTTCACAAACAGACAGTCCTAGCCTCAAACCAGAATTTAAAGATCTTAAATTAGCCCAAGCGATTCCCTTGGTCTTTCAAAAAGACGCAGGCCGAATCCTTTCGATCGATAATGTCATCACTGCCCTCTACGGCACTATAGCCCCAGAAATTCACGCTAAAACTAGACAGCGCATTGGGGTTTCCCTCGGACATAGTGCAGGCCGAGACGAAATCATCAAAGTCCAAGCGCATCCGGCCATGTATCGCCTAAATAATTAGCCGATCGCGTAGTAGTCTAGGACCCTCTCGCACAGGAGCAACTCTTATGGATCCCAAATCCTATTCAGAACTTATCCAGCGAATCCTAACCGAACATGCCCGACATAAACCCTCCTACGGGGACATTGAGGTCGAGACCATTTTCGATCTTCAACATGACCGATACCAAATTGTTCATATGGGATGGCATCACCAACGTCGAGTCCATCAATGCCTTATGCACATCGATATCCGAAATCATAAGATTTGGATCTTACACAATACAATCGAGCATGAATTAGACACTGAACTTCTGGACGAAGGTGTTCCTAAAACTGATATCGTTTTAGGATTTTGTCCTCCAGAACTACGCTCATTCAGCGATTTTGCAGTCCAGTAATCATCATTAATTAACCAGAAACCGATCGTGATTAAGCTCTATGGTGGCACCTTTAGCCGTGCCAATATCGTCAAATGGTATCTCGAAGAATTGCAAATTCCCTACGAATTTGTCCTAATCGATCTCGCAACGGGTGAGCATTTTCAGCCGGATTACCTCGCCATTCATCCCTTTGCCAAAGTTCCCACGATCGTCGATGAAACCTTTCATCTATGGGAAACAGGCGCAATCCTGACCTATCTCGCTGGAAAGTATGACCCAACGATCGCCACACCCGAGCAACTCGCGATCGTCAACCAGTGGGTCATTTTTGCCAATACGACTCTCAGTGATGGTCTGTTCAATCCTAAAATGCAAGCCAAAGAAACTCCGCTTTTATTGAGCAAGCTGGATGGCATTGTCACAGGGAAACATTACCTGATAGGCAACCATCTCTCCGCTGCTGATGTCATGTTGGCTTCATTCATCAGCTATGCCTTTTTGATGATTCCAGATTTTGATATCAGTGCTTATCCCAATCTGACGAATTATCTTCAGCAGATGCGCGATCGGCCTGCATTCAAATCAACCATGGCTAGACCAGAATAACCACAGAGCATCGTTCAAATCACGATCGCTCTCGACATTCAGTTCTATTGGCTATTTCCGATGAGAATAAAGGGTGCCCAGTAGTAGGGATGGCTGTAGCCAGGAGCGCGGGTGGTTGGGACGATCGGTGTCGTAGGGGCATCGAAGGTGAGGCGCGGTAGGGAGCCGATCGCTTGTTTCGTAGCTTCAGGGCTATCGAGTTTTAACAGATCCAATTGAGCTTGACGCAGCGCCTCATTTTTGGGTTTGGTTTGGGAGAGGTTACGGTAGAAGCTTTGCATCATCAGGGCGGTGCTGGAGTCGTCTACAGACCAAAGTGAGGCCATGACGCTGGCGGCTCCGTTGTTGAGGAAGTGGGAGCTGATGCCGGGAATTTCGGTGCCGTCTTGGTCGGGGTTGCCGAGGGCTGTTTGGCAGGCAGAGAGGACGACAAGGTCGAGTTGGCTGTAGTCCAGGGTGCTGATGTCGGCGATCGGCAGTTTGTCCCCATTGCCCAATACCAAATAAGAGCCTTTGGGTTGGGTTGGGTCGAATTTACCGTGGGTGGCGATGTGGAGGATGTTCCGGTTTTTGAGATTGTTGCTGAGATTACTGCGAGTGAAGTCGCGATCGAGCAGGATTTGTCCTGGATAAATGCCGGATTTTTGAACAATGCTTGCGAGTTCTGGATTGACCGATGGCAATGCTCGGAACTCGGAGACGGCTTTGGATAAACCCAGCGCGAGGACGTTGGTGCTGGTGGGGTTGCCGATCGTGCTTTTGCTTGTGTTAGTGGTTTCGATCGAGAGGATGGTGGAAATGGGATAGCGTTGGGTCAGGTATTGTTGGCCGTCGTAGAGGACGCCCATGGGAATGTAACGGGTGACTCGATCGAGGGCGAAGATCAGTTTAGGTGGGGTTTTGGCAGATTTGATGGAGGGTTCGATCGGTTTGATGAGCCAGTCGTAGAGTTGTTGGCTGGTAGCTTGGAGTGCTTTGATGTCGGAGTTGGGGGTTTCGAGTTTTTGGCGCAGTTCGAGTACTTTTTTGCCGAGGGTTAGCCGATCGACATTGCTTTCGTAGCGGGTGATAAGGCCCCCATCAGAAATCGTGAGAATCCAGATTTTGTCATCGAGGACGACGGGCATGATGATCAGACTGCCGGGTTGAGCAACGATCAGCTTGTTGGCGGTGCTGGTGAATTTATTGCTGGGGGCAAGGCAATCATCAACTTTGTTCAATTGGCAACGATCGGTGACTTGTGATTTGAGTGTATTTAAAAAGTCGTTGAGAGCTTTGCTTTGTTGGTCCCGATCGCGATCGATTTTTTCACAGTCAGCATTGTTGATTTTACCTTGGCATTGATCGAGCTTTTGACGGAAAGCAACAAAAGTTCCGTATCTTTTAGAAATATCTTTTTCGACTTCGTTGAGCTTAACTTCGTTATCTTGCAGGGCATTACGGGTTGTAGGGCTATAATCTTTGATCTCTTGGAGTTTGAGCAAACCCAGGATTTGTTGGGCTTCGAGGAGTCGGTTTTGTTGAATTAGGAGGTCTGCGAGATCTCGGTAGGTGCTTTCAACGGTTTTGGTATAGGTTTTCTGCGTTTCTTCGGGGAGTTTCCGAATATCCTGACGAAGGGTTTCATAAACGATGACGGAGTGTTTGAGGAAGACGATTGTAAGTTGAGTTTGCTTTTGAGATTTAAGAGCAACACCGATATTATGGAGAACAATGGCTTCACCCGGTCGATCGTCCGTCGCCCGATGGAGAAGTAAGGATTGATGAAAATAATCTAGCGCTCTTTGCTTTTCACCCAATTTTAGGTAGAGAGAACCAATATTACTGAGCGTTGTTGCCTCACTCAATCGATCCCCCACCGCACGTTGGAACGGCAAGGCTTGATTGTAATACTCCAGTGCTTTCTGCTGTTCGCCCAAATCAGAATAAACATGACCGATATTGTTCAAGGTCCTTGCTTCTCCCGATCGATCGCCTACAGCCCTTACAATTGGCAAGACTTGATTGTAATAGTCCAATGCTTTCTGCTGTTCACCTAATGTCTTGTAGACAACACCGATATTGTTGAGGGTAGTTGCTTCCCCCGATCGATCGCCTACAGCACGTCTAAGCGGCAAGGATTGATTATAGTAATCCAGTGCTTTTTGCTTTTCGCCTAAACCATTGTAGACAGCGCCGATATTGTTGAGGGTCTTTGCTTCCCCCGATCGATCGCCCACAGCCCGTAAAATTGGCAAGGCTTGCTTGTAATAATCCAGTGCTTTCTGCTTTTCACCCAATGCGGAGTAGACACGACCAATATTGCTAAGTGTCACGGCTTCCCCGGTCCGATCGCCCACGGTCTGTCTAATCGGCAGGGCTTGATTGTAATAATCTAGTGCTTTCTGCTTTTCGCCCAAATCATTATAGACAGCACCGATATTGTTAAGGGTATTTGCTTCGCCCGACCGATCGCCCACAGCCCGTCTAATCGGCAAGGCTTGATTGTAATAATCTAGTGCTTTTTGCTTTTCGCCCAAATCACTATAGACAGAACCGATATTATTAAGGGTAGTGGCTTCGCCCAATCGATCGTGCATGGAACGATCAATAAGTAAGACCTGATTGTAATAGTCTAGTGCTTTCTGCTTTTCACCCAAATCATTGTAGATACCGCCGATATTACTAAGGGTAGTTGCTTCTCCGGTTCGATCGCCCACAGCCCGTCTAATCAGCAAGGATTGATTGTAATAGTCCAGCGCTTTCTGCTTTTCTCCTAAATTGGAGTAGACGTGACCGATATTGTTGAGAGTAGTGGCTTCGCTCGTTCGATTGCCCACTGCTCGGCGAATTGACAAAGCTTGATTATAATAGTCCAGTGCTTTCTGCTTTTCTCCTAATTCATCAAAAATATAGCCTAGTTGATGGAATGCCAAGCCTTGTTTCACTTGATTGTTTTCTAATTGACCTAAGCGTAAAGCTGTTTCAAATTTAGCGATCGCTCTCATCAAGGAGACTCGACTTCTCTCTTGGATCAACCTATTTCCTTCTTCAATCGCCCGACCGATCTCACTCGTCTGCTGTGCGATCTCCATTTCAGGCATTGCCACTGCTCCAACGATCGGACTACCCATGCACAGCATCACAGCCAATCCTGACGCCAAAATGTTCGACCGCATATCCCAGCCCTCAACTACCTAAGTTCTAAATCTATCGTCAAATGTGCGAAAGATTATGCAAATAGACCGTTTTAAGATTTGATGCGATCGGAAAAATTCAGTCACGCAAACGGGTCGATCGACCCAATCACTCAGCGACAGCAAGACCATTGCTCTTCCATAGACACCAGCAGCAGCACATAAGCAGTAATGCATCTGAAAAAATCAATCAGTGAATAATTATTACTTAGTGCTTGATTTTGCACCGCGCACAATCAACAGTTGATTAATTGCTAGCCGATCGGCTTTACTGGTGCGGGTATTAACATTATTGGCTTGTAGAGCATCATTACCCAACTCTGCAATCAATGCTCTACCATCATCAGACGTTGCACCAAACATGGATTTAATGGCATCTAATCGTCCCCAACCGATCGCATTGCGCATTGCGCTTGCATCAGGTTTTGCCCCTGCTTTAAGCAACAGCGTTACTATTTCTGGATCTCTACCTTCCCAGCTACCGAAGTAAAGGGCAGAACGTCCTGCCGAATCTCGGGCATTAACGTTTGCACCTAATTGAATCAGGGCCTGAGATTGAGATGCCGTAGGGCTTTGAATAAGTAACTGGTCACGAGTCGCCTTTAGGTTTCCACTCTGAGCGGCTTGAGTGACATGTCGCACGACTCCCTGGGTATCGCTCATCGCAAACATAAAGGCTCCACAGAAGAGGAGCATGGGAACTAAAATCGCGATCAATATTGGAACTAATTGATTCTTAGAGCACCGCCAAACTAACAAACTCATTAATCCCCATAGCATTCCACATAGAATCACGATTCCTGGACTGCTCACCAAGTCGATCGAAACCTTCGCCAACCCATCGGGAAAAAGAGCAAACCAAGAAATCAACAGTGGGGAAATCATAGTTAAAAAGCAAAAACCTGCGACACTCCAAGTCAGAGCAACCAGGATTTTTGGCATATGGCGAAGTCTTTGTGGCATTTGAGTAATCGCTAAAATAGCTATTTATTGTGATCTAAATTTTAATATGACGATCGATTTACTTATATAAACATACTGGAGCCATCAATTTACGGGAATTGGACCAGAACGCAGATTGGTTGCCCAGGGGCGATCGGAGTCAAGAGGCTCTCATCAGCCTTCTAGCGAGGTAACGTACGCTTCCGGCTTCACTGGGGCAAGTCCTTCAGAATCATATAATCCCGTTGCCTGACCAAGCGCTGCGGGTAAACTTAGCGAGTTAGCCAGCATCGTATACGCCCTATGAGTTCAAGCATCAATCTTTCATTCAGATACACAGAGCGCGATTACGTTCGGGCACTTCGGGCGCATTACGCTTCGCACCTGCATCTACGCCTCGATATTGCCGTCACCGTCCTCCTCGGTGGCATCGGCGTTTATTTTTGGCGTTTACCAAGCAGGCATTGGCTTGGCATCGTTTGTATCGCGATTGCGATCGTATTCGGCCTCCTACTGGTTGCCGCGTTTACCATCATCCCACCGCTGGCTTTTCGCCGATCGCCGAAGTTTCGGGATGATTATTCACTCACCTTTTCACCGGAAGGCATTCACTTCCGCACGGCGCATATCGATTCGCAGCTTCAATGGAGCATCTATTCAAGCGCATTGATTGATGCTCACTCCTACATTCTCTATTACGGCTCACGTCAGTTCTCCGTGCTGCCAAAGCGAGTCTTTCAGACTGTCGAGCAGCAGCAGACATTTGAGCAGTTATTGGCGCATCACGTTTCACCGATCGTGAGACGTGACACATAGTAAACCATCCCCAAATCTGACCTACGGCGAAAATCGCCGCTTTTCCGTCGGTACCAGCCAAAGCACACAAGCCCCATACTCAACTTTCCCTAATGTCGGAACTTCAAGGCTCTTTTTCAATATCTCCGACTGGCTTTGCAAACATTCATCAATCTTCCCCGGATTGTATTTCACAATATCCAGGGCCAGTTGGCCTTCTGATTTCTCTAGGATTTTTAAACCTTCAACTTGTCGTTCAGTGAGTTTAACAGGTTGACCAGGGGCGATCGGCGACGGTTTTGGGGATAGATAGGTCGCAGTGAATAAGCCGGATGACAGACCTGAACCGAACAAGATCGTGACCATGATCGTCATGGGCACGACCATATCCTTCCAAGTTCTAAGTTCGGCGCGGCTTTGGGTGTATTGCAATAGTCTGGCTACGGATTTCACGATCGCACTCTCCTGTTCTTTTAAATTAGCGGCTTGCTGTTGTATCGCGGTCTCTCGTACGTCTTTTAAATACCGATCGCAGTCCACTAACCGTTCAGACTGCAATGCTTTCAACGTTTTTAAAATCGCGGCTGGGGCTTCCCTCAATAGCCGCTCCAATTCCTCTGCAATCATCACCTCACCCAACAGGACATCGTAGGTCGGGTCATCAGGCGTGATTTTCTTCTCATGCATCAGACGGTAAATCCGATCGCGCAGGGTTTCAGGCGTAATTGGGACGATCGCACTCTTGGGATCGGGCTTAGGTTTACCATTCATTTCGAGTCTCCTTTTCGTTCGGGGGGCGGATTGACCTGAGCGGTTGCGCCGGGAGTCCAGCCGGATTGATCCAGGGCGGCATAGGCTGTTTTTAAATAGGTCACAATTTGACTGCGACCAATTAAACCTAAATCAGGGCTATCCCGCGCTAATCCAAAGGTAAGGCGCTGGGCATCGATCGTGGCGAGTTTGTGGGGACTCAACCTGGGGAATTCGATCGTTTTGATGCCATAGGTTTTGATGGCAGACTGCACTAATTCATTGGCTTCAAGGGCTAACCAGTTCTCCGATCGGCCCCAGTTCTTGACCAACGTATGCGGTACCCGATCGCCGTAATGATTCACCGATTCCAAAAATAAATGAATCGAATCAAAGCCCCCATCACAAATAAACCATTTCAAAAATCGAACGCCATGGGCTTGTCCCAAATCTAAAAGTCCTTTGGATTTAAGCCATAGGGATAGGGGACGGTGAGCTTGTGCTGGGAGATCGACAATCACAGCCGTTTCCAACGCTAAATCAAACACGGCATCGGGCGCATCTTCGTATTCTCGATCTTCTGAAAAGATGGCAGGTAGGACCTGCTCTCCATAGATATTGGAAAATGTCGGGTTACTGCGATCGGCTTCCATCGGGATGACCGGGCATTGCCGATCGAGGAATAGTTGCAGCAACGTGCGGGCCACGAGGGACTTACCCACGCCTCCTTTTTCCGCATCAATTAAATGAACATCGGCCATAGTCAGACTCCTATTTAGTATTTATTAAAGTGTTTGCGTAATTCAGCAGCACTCCATTCACCGGGACGAAGTGATGATTTAGGTGGGGTTTCAGGCGAGATTGCTTCAACGATCGTCGGAGTGATTTCCGTTTCGGGAGGGGGAAATGGGGCAGCAGCTTCAAGCGGAGGGGAGACGATCGGGACAGGCTCTACGATCGGGGTTCCGGGGGAGGGTGCGATCGTAGACTCTAGGGATTTGACTGTTCGTTTGGATTGACGCCGCTCCTTCTTGATGGCGTTCATATACTTTCTAATGGTCACGGGGGTTAGCTTCAACCCCAAACCACTCTCTAGATAGTCCGCTAAATCTGAATAATCATAGTTTCGTTCCTCCATCAAAAATACAAGTCGGACATAAATTCGAGCGACGGCCTGACGGGATGTTCCATACTCTGGCGGTGGTTTCACGATCGCAGGTAAATTCTCAGACGCTACAGCTAAAGCATCAACATCTGAAAACCGGATTTTGTTCACAGGGTTTTTAGGATGAACCATGGGGCACTCCTGTTTCAAGAGTTCAACACAAATCATGGGCAAACGGTCCGATCGCCTAGACAACGTAGATAGACCCATGACCTCATTTGAGATCCAGCTTGTAATCGAAATGAATAAATGACTTGATGACCAAACAGAACAACGAACGTCGAGATTGATTACATTCCTTTCTCGCGTCAGTTTATTTGACTCACTCTATTGATACCCCATAGCCTACTCCTAATTCTAGAATTTTAGCAACCATTTATTTATTTTTTATCTTCTGACTCAGCATTCACCATGGACCGATCGATCGTTTGTTTATGGTTCCACCCAGTCATCAGCTTCTCAAAATCATCCCCGACACAGGGCCTAAATACCTGCATCGGATCAGCCCAAGATGAAGCCCCAATATACGACTGGCTATCGATCGTAGCCTTGACTGAGCCATTGATCTCAGTATCGGCCACAGTATGAGTCGGAAGGACGATCGGAGACTAAGCCGCTAGATGAGCCACGGCATGAGCCATGGCATGAGCCATGGCATGAGTCACGGCATGAGTCACCCGATGGATCGATGGGGTCATCGATCGAATGCGTTTGAGGGCGATCGATTTCAGCAGCAAGCTATGTAACTTTGGAGCAACTTTTTTTCAATTCTGGATGTCATTAAACCTGGATATCGATCACTGAATTATTTCTATTATTTAGTGGCTTCTTCCGGGTATTCTGCTTACACTCAGAAAAGTATCAGATACTCTTCAATCATTTTTAAAATGAATACTGTAAAAATTTCCGTCTGTGTCTCGCCGGAAGAGCGAGAATTCATCAGAGACAAAGCTACTGCCGCTGGATTAAGCCTCTCGCAGTACATGAGCGCCATTGCTCTGGGTTCTCGTATTGACCATCCTCGAACACTCCAATCCCTCTATCTCAAAGCGGGGGAAGCTCTAACTTTGGCTGACCTAGTGGTCGAACAATACAGCCAGAAAGACAGCAAAACAGCCGCTGATAACTTGCCAGGAGATCTCGCTGACCTCCTAGCAATCACGATCGAAATCAAAGCTCTAACAAAAGATTTACTCCCTTGACGCGATGTTGGCGAAGCAATTCAAAGGACGGAATTTTCACGGCTGTCTGGCCTATGTGCTTGGTAAAGAAGGCGCAACGCACATTGGTGGGAATGTCAGCAGATATAATGCTGCCGCCTTGACTCATGAGTTCACCCAGGTCAGTCTCAAACGATCGCATCTATCCCGATCGGTCTATCACTGCGCCCTATCTCTTGCCCCTGGAGAAACGCTCTCTAACGCCACCTGGCGGAATGTCGCACAAGATTATTTGATGGCGATGGGCTTTGAAAATAGCCAGTACATTCTGGTACAACATACCGATACCGAAAGTCATCAACACGTTCATATCGTCGCCAATCGGGTTGCGATGGATGGCAAAACGGTATCTGATTCCTTCGACCATTACCGCGCACAGAGCGTTGTTCGGGCGATCGAGGAATCCTACAATCTCCGTCCCGTTCTCCCCAGTTGGAAATCCAGTCGAAAAGCACTCAGTCTCAGACAACTCAAGCAGGAAGCTGAAACTGGCATTCCTTCGATTCAGCGGTTGTTACAAGATGGCATCACGGAAGCCCTTCAGGACAGCCTCAGCCTGCTAGATTTAGTCGATCGTCTACAGCAACACAATATTAAGACTCATGCCTTCTACGGGCGGCAGAATCGCTTGCAAGGGCTAGCCTATGAGATGGATGGGGTCGTGATGTCGGGAACAGCGTTGGGGTACAGCTACCAGGTTGGGGGATTGCTCCAGCAACTAGAACAGAAGAATCCCGGCGCAAGCGCGATCGGCCTTCACTCACCGGAACAGATTGACCGATCGCGTAAAGCCATCATCGCTAGTATTCAAGGCGCGGCATTTGACCAGCCACGATTGCCTGTTCTACTCGATCGGCTTCAGGATGAAGGTATCGAAACCCATGTCCAATTTTCTAAAGTCGGATGCTATGGGAAGCGGGCCAAACGAATTCAATATCGAGTCGATGGTATCGGTTTCCAAGCTTCGGATTTGGGGAAAGATTACACGTTGCGGGGATTAGAGGCGATCGGCATCCAGTACGATCCCGCGATCGATGATGCAACGGTCGAGCGACAACAGCGGGCTGAAAACATCATGCGCGTCACAGTCAGTCATGAGGCGGTCGATGAAGCGTTGCGCGATCGGTCATTGGAAAGATTAATGCAACTTCTTCAGCAACTGGCGGCAGAGGCGCGGGAGAAGAACTTCGATTGGCTGGAGGTTTTCTCAACCCTGGAAGCTAGAACGCAGCAATGGTTAGCGATCGCCGCTCTTCATCTCAGAGAGCAGCAGGACATAGCCGCTAAACCAAAGATCACGGTAACGGTTTTAGCAGGTAACGATGAAGAATCTACGATCGTAGCCCTGCGAAAAGCTGCCGATCGGGTCATTGCGAGCGAGCGGGAACTGAGTGTTGCACGACAGGCGAAAACGATCGTCCTGGAATCGGAAATTGAACAGGCCAAGACGATCGAGCAGATTATGCTTTAGCCGGATTTCGCTATCATTCAGGTAGTCACACTTCGGTAAACCTCTGATGGATACTATTCCTTACACGACGGTTGCTCAAAATTTAGCCCAGATAATGGACCAAGTTTGTGATCAGCGCGAAGCAATTATTGTCGCTCGTGATGCACAAAAGTCAGTCGTCATCATTTCCTTGGAGGATTACCAAGCTCTGGAGGCTACGGCTTTCCTGCTGAGAAGTCCAAAAAATGCTGAACGGTTGCTCACCTCGATCGCAGAATTAGACACTGGAAATGGCACTGAACGAGAGTTACTCGATTGAAGAGCTAGTGAAAATTTCAGGCGTTGATTTTTACACTAAAGAACGATCGCACAGATTAGACTATAGTATATATGTACTTTATTGACTCGATCTATGGACCCAAATTCTGACTTTGAATTTCGCGATCGAATTCTCTTTGGAAACCCGATCGACTGGCAACACCGCAAGCTCCCTCCAGGATGCTCTGAACGCTTCGATACGCTTAACATAGACGGTTTAGAGGCGTTACTCAAAGCAGAATTTATGCTTCCTCAAAGCACTATGAACGGTTCTCCCAGAGTCCAAGATTTTGCTGATTTTCTGCGGGCCATGCGAGCACAGTCGATCGATTTCTATCTTGAAGGCTTCACCTTTGACCCAAGCCACAAAAATGGTGAGGGCAGAGTCTATCTCGAAGGGATTCTACGAGAAGGACCCTACTCCCCAGAGATTGGGTTTGCATTTGCCAAGTTCGTTGCACCCTGGAAGCCCGACGAACTCTCACTAGAACCCGAACTCCTACGAGCTTGGTGGGATTAACTTCTATTTTAGAAAAGCGATCGTACTTTTCATCAACAATCGCTTTTCTATTTCAAATCATGCTTTCTTAGCATTCCGTTTCAGCGAACCATAGAGATTGGTAAAGTCATCACTCCAGGCCATCGCTCCTACCTTCATCGATCGCCATCCATCTCCTCTCAATGCCCCACTGACCACAGGATTCCGAGTCAAAACGACCCAATCAGTCGCCGTACTAAAGGGCAACATTTCCGAATTTGAGGGCCGATCGTGCTTCACCAATCCATCTAACCCAGTCGCATTGGCCAACCGTTCCAATGGACCCTCTAAATCCACGTACTGATTCGTGATGTGATAGGCGATCGTTCCTTGCTCCGATAAATGCGGCAGAAAAACATCCTGCAACGCTTCGATCGTCAATAGATGCAAGGGAATCGCATCCGACGAAAACGCATCTAAAACGATTAAGTCATAAATTTGCTTTGATTCTGCGACCTTGAGGCGACCGTCCCCGACTACGATCGCAGCGGGTTTTGGCATGTTGGCCAGGTGTTGGAAATTCCGTTGCGCGATATCAACCATTAATGGATCGATTTCGTAAAAGGTCCAGTCCTGCTTCGGCTGGCTGTAGGTGCCGAGTTCCCCTGCTCCTAATCCGACGATCGCCACCTTTGCGTCAGGATTGGTGTGGTCAAAAACATTAGAAATCGGACTTCCCTTTGCATAATAGGACCCAGGTAAAGATTGATTTCTAACCGACAGAAACTCCTGGCCGTGAATCGTCACACCATGAAGCAAAATCCTGGACACATCAGTCGTTCCAACTTGGTAGGCCCCATAGAAACTCCGCACCGATCGTTCTAATTTTATCCCCCATCCAGACGGCGATTGGAATAATAAGAGAATGAGCAAGAAGCTTACCGCTGGGGCGATCCACAGATTGTGATAAGGACCTGCCAGAGGGGAGCGTCTGAATCGTTGCCAGCCTTCGGGAATGGATAGGAGCAATGGAAGCGCGATCGCGAGAACGATCTGATATTCAATCAGTCGGGTAAAGAGCAATGGTGCAACGATCGCATTGAACAAGGAACCTAAAGCCCCGCCGATCGCTTGGACTAAATAAAACTCAGTTAGTTTCTCTGGCTCTGGTTTTGAGACGGAAAGTCTGCCATGGTAAACCCAGGAGACCCCACTAAAAATGACGATATTTGCGGTCAGGAAGTCGCTGCTCACACGACTGGGCGATCGGGCTTCAATCAGCAAAAATGCCAGCGCAAAAAACAGCACCACATTCCCAAAGTCAGACGGCGGATACAAGGGTTTTGGACAAAACACCAAAATCAAGGTCAGCAGGTACAGTCCCAGAAAGATTGACCAGACCAATGGACTCGGTGCAACATCGCTCGTGGTGTAGGTCGTGATGCCCGCTAGGAGGCTAGAGGGAATGAAGGCATAGAACAGCCATTGGAGACGCTGCCGAAGGGCGATCGGAGAGCTTTGAATGACCGATCGGACCCGCTCTTTGGATTTAGCCTGAAATAAACACCAGACCACACCCATCAAAGTGACCATGAAGCAGACCGCCCATAGCTTTGATTGGGATGACAATAAAACGTTCGGTTCAATCAAGGTCGGGTAGGCAATCAGCGCCAGTAGCGATCCCCCATTACTCAAACTGTACAGAAAATAAGGGTTTGGGTGGGTTTGGGAGAACCAGGATTGTAGCAAGGATGAAGTTGTCGAGAGCATCATCATCGGAAGACCGATCGAGATGAACACAGCAGCTAGAATCTGCAACACAGGGACAGTCGGCAGATTTTCCACCTGATGCAGTTCAATGGGCAGGAAGAAAAGCGATAAGCCGATCGCGCTTAAATGAACTAGTTTCTGAACCCGATGAGATGCTTTTCCCAACCAATGAGCATACAGATAACCCAGGAGGAGAAGGAGTTGGAAGCTAGCAAGGCAGGTCGTCCAAATGGCTGCACCACCCCCAAACTGCGGCAGAAGAAGTTTGGCAAAGAACAGTTCTAGCCAAAACATTAGGAAGGCTGAGAGGAAGGTCGTCAGCCCAAATACGATCGTTAAATTCATGACGATTTTTAGGAGGGTAGGTTAATCATGATCGAACTGTGGTAGATTTTGCTCGACGAAGGTTTGGCGCAGTTGGTCATGGACTTGGGCAAAGCGATTCAAATCATCCTGACGCAGTTCAGAAAGAGTTTGTGTGCCATATTGATAGAAAATCATGCCTTGGCCATCCAAGCCCGATCGACCATCCAGTGCGGAAACCTGGAGCAGGGGACCATCTTGAACGATCGCATAATGCTGCCCTTGGCCCGTTCCAAGCTGTTGAGCAACTTCGGTGATTAATTGATTTAATGGGTCTGGGTCTATTAAGTCTGGAATTCCATCCCGATCGGTATCGGAAAGAAAGCGATCGGTTCCAAGAACGTAAAGTTCATCATAATCAGTGATGCCGTCACGATCGGTATCACGCTGTGAAAGCAATGGCAATGGCGTTGCGGCGAGATCAGACATAAGAAAAGACCTTATGAATTGGACTCAAATATTTTCAATATTCGCTTGCAGGGATATGAATATTCGACGTTTCAACGAAGACGCTACACTATATTTAGATTATAATCCAACGCATAGCGGTATCGTAGATTACTTAAGTTTACTCGTTCTAGGAATATAATATATTATATCTATAGATATAATCTTAATTAAGCCATGAAAGTAAAGTCCCCTCGACTCTCCAATGATGACATTTGTCAAAAATGGCTGGCTCCCTATGCTAAGGCTTCTAGCTATACCTATCAATACAGCTACGACTTTTTGATGGAGGTTTTGGAGAATAAGTCTCTGCTGGATTTAAACCAGGATGATATCCTATTTGTCCACGATAAAATCTGTGAGCTTTTGGCCGAAACTGAAAGTAAGAATCTTCAGCGCACGATTCGTAGCAAGGGGGTCGGGATTCGATCGCTCCTTAAGTACCTCTTTAAACAAGAACTGATTAAGGAGAATCTTGCTTCGCTGATTAATTTGAAGCATCCTAAATTAGTTGAGGTTGTCCAAGAACGCAGCATTGATTACCGTTTTGTCGATATTTGGGCGTTGGGATCACTGACTCCGGAAGAACGAATGCTCTTTTGGTTAGTGGTTTTTGTTAGACTGCCGATCGTTGATGTTCTCGCCATGACTTGGGCTGATTTTCAGGTGGAGACCCGATCGATTCATTTGACTGGCCGCGATGAAAAAGTTACACAGGTTAAACTAGATCCTAAGGTCTGGAATTATCTGCTAGAAATGAAAGACCCCGGCACCTACCAGTTTGATCCCGTTTTTGATACCCAAAACAAGCAAGCTGCTAAAAAAACGATCGATAAAATGCTCGTCACCTTGGGCTTTCCAGATGGTATCAAATGCCTCTCCGGTGCAAACCATCAAGTGATTCTCACTCCTGTCTTTAGTCTTCTTTCTTAGAAAACCTCATGCCTAACCCAAAATCCATTCAACCTCCTGTGCCTACAATCGAAATCGAAGATGAAAATGGTGTCGGCTATCTGGTTCTCTGCTGGGAGGATGCCCGACATGACTTGGATGAGTTTATCTACGAGCCGGGACTCGTTTACGCTCTCACCGATCGGAAGTCTGAGGTTGAGTTCTTTATATATATAGTAGGTTATGAGTTTTTAACACCAGATGAGATGAGAGCGGCGATCGGCGAGGAGAATTTACAGGTTGAGTTGGTGATTAGAACTGTGACTGAAAAGGGTGAAGTGCTCGTTGCAAGCCCTCGTCTGACGCGCTATCGGTTCCCGGCTTGTCTAGACCATGACTTATCACCCGATCGCTTCCTCATTGAAGCTCTAGAGGAGACGATCGTTGAAACGGGGAAAGTTCCACTCTTAGACAATCCCGCAAGCATACGGCCTGCTGCTGCCAGGGTCGTTCAAAAGACGAAGAAGACTCCGATCGACCTAACCCATACCAATCTAGGCAAATCTAAGAAGGTTGCACCTAAGAAAGAGATCGCACCCAAGAAACAAGTGGCCCGATCGGCGATCGTGCCTGCGTCAACATCCAAGAAAGAGTCCTTAAAACTTGTAGAGGTAACTCCACCCAAACCTGTACTCACCGAACTCCTCATTCGCACAGATGATGCCTTGCGGGTTCAGCGCGTTTTACACCATTGGGTTGAGGTTGCTAAAGCGAATACAGATGATTCGCTTAAATGGGCTAATTCTTCTACTTCAAGCGACATCTTTCAGATTATGAAAATGGAACAATTGGTCCTTAAATTCGATCGCAACTCTCGAATTCTATCCACTGATTTAACGATCGGACAGCTTAAATCTGAGTTTATTGCGATGACTGATGGCGTCATGTGTTGCCAACTGGAAACATTACCCATTCATGAGACCGCTCGACACATTTTCCTTCGCGCTACTTCATTCACAGAATCTTCAATTCATGGCTTTTTGATGCATATGCTCTCTATTAAAAAAGTCGGCTCTAATACAAAATTGAGGGCTTAGAATGCCAGTTTTTCGTTAAAATCTACTCCTTTTGACGTATTTCTTTCGCTTTGTATGCAATTTTCTCTCCATTTCTTTCGTGAAAGCTGTACTTTGGAAATAAGGGTTCATTCTATCTTTACACCAACATTTTTCACTATTTCAAACTTTTAACCCTCAAAAAAAGGGACTTCCATTTTGCTCTACCTCTGTGAATCGATCGCAATTCATAGACTCATTATCAGGGTTTAAATCAAACTATTGCAATGCATCACGATCGTAAAACTGGCTTTGACATAAAAGTACTGTCTTGCCTTTCTATACTCAGAGTGCTTAATTTATGAATCCTGAACTGAATAATGACCTGTTGAACTTTGCACTAAGTTCGATACCCTTTGGGCTTGCCCTCTGGAATCCTAATACCCAAACCTTGACTTGGTCCGACACCCAGGCTGAACTCCATGGATTGCTTTTAACCGAATTTGACGGGAGTCTCAATGCGTTTCTACAAACCTTGCATCCTGAGGATGTGCCATACATTCAGGATTTCTTGATGCATTCTCACCGGGAAGATCAACCGATCGATATTCCCCTACGGCCCTACCGAGTCTTGCAGCCTCATCAGCCTGTCCGGTGGATACAAATGAATGCTTTTTCCTTCTCTCTAGACTGTTTGCTTTTAACCACCCAGGATGTCACCGAATCCCGCAATCTTGGCTCTGTCGTCATTCAGGAAAACTTTCAAAAGCGATTCTGGCTGGCCCATACCCAGGATATTATCTTCATGCTCAGTGCCGATGGTAGAACCATTCGTGATTGTAGTCATGCGGCGGCTTTACTTCTAGGACAAGATTCCATGCACCTCATTGACCGTTCCTTCTTCGATTTTGTCTACTCTGACCATCGACCGATCGTTGCCCATTTACTCCAAGATACCGTCCAAGCTCAAGTACTCGCCGATGTTCGGATTGAAATTTCAGCCAGACGTTCTCAATACTTTGATCTCCGATGGCTCTCGGCAAGGCAGGGCGGTTGTCTTATTCTTCAGCCTCAACGAGATCTGGTGATTTGCGATCGGTCCCGAAGACATAGGGGAGTTAGGAGCGATCGGAGCTGACGATCGCTCAATACTAAAAGCCTCGCGATCGTTATTTCACGGGGCTTTTACTACTCATCAAAAATTCATCGCTCGAAGTCACTTTTGCATACATCATTGCCAGTGCGGCCATAAAGGCGGTCTGAACTTCGACTGCTTTCACAATATGACCCTGATACTCTAAATCTCGCGCTGCACAGGCATCCTCAATCACCACACATTTAAATCCGAGATCAACCGCAGCACGAGCCGTTGCATCAATGCACATATGGCTCATCGCACCGCATATGACTACTTCTTCAATCTCAAGGGATTTGAGGTATTGCAGTAAATCGGTTTCTCTAAAACTATTTGGGAAATGTTTGACGATCGTCACTCCATCGGATGACGGCGCAACGCTGGCATGAATCTCGGAACCCTGGGTATCCGGCAAGAAAAAAGGGGCGTTGGCCTGGAGCGCTATATGTTGAATATGAACGATCGGAGCTTGTCGCTCTCGGAAGTTCTGTAGGAGCCTTTGAGCATTCCTTGCGGCGGCTTCTATTCCAAAAAGCTCAAACTTTCCGCCTGGGAAATAATCATTCTGAATGTCAACGATCAATAAAGCTTGTTTCATCAATGGCTCCTGAGTGATAGATCTAGACGCGGCTAATAAAGACGTTCCGCAAGACGTTCGAGTGGATGCTTTAATAGCCAGAGTATGCGACAGTCCGATCGGGATTACAAGTACGTACACAATAATTAGGAACTATCAAAAAGTATCGTTAGACTACTATGCTCAAGAAGAACTATATGTGTCCCGTCGAAGCCCTCGTTGATATCATTGGGGGAAAGTGGAAAATGCCCATTATTTCTCTCTTATTTCAAGGGACTCAGCGCTATGGAGCACTCAGGCAGGCGCTTCCAGATGTGACAGAACGGATGCTGACCTTGCAATTACGGGAACTCGAACAGTCTGGCATTGTGCAGAGAAAGGTCCACGCCGAAGTTCCACCAAGAGTAGAATATTCTCTCACTGAATTGGGTCTCAGTTTAGAGCCTGTGATTCAGGTCATGCTCAGTTGGAGTGAAAAGTACTTGTGTGAGATTAAGCAAAAAGCAGATTGGTGGGAGGAATTGAGTAACCGCTAAATACCCTGCCACACAAGTCAATACGAAAGGAGTCTATCAAATAATTTCAATCTGAAGCATCCTAGTCACGGTATTACCCTTGGTCAAATTCCAGCGCAGCCGATCGACCACGATCGACAGTAATGGGGTGCTTTTGAGCATAGCGACTCACTTCGCTGAATCCATGTTTATCATCGGCGCTCAGGTTGGCTTCAACGATCGTCCCTTCTGAGGTTCGCAGAACCGCTGGACCAGACGGATTTTGTGTCAGGTCGTAGGTTGAGGGTATGCCTGTGTGAGTGATGGTGAGATTGCCTTGGTCGTCCTGATGGAATTGATAGGTTTGGAATTGGACTGTGTCAGTTTGGTAGCCTTGGAGCAGGTATTCGGCAACGAAAGCGGCTTGGGTTCCTTCGGGGGCTAGATTGCCGAGGGATTCTGTTTGGGTTTTGAAATTTGTTGTAATGATTTCTAATCCTTGATCTTCGATCTGGTAACGGACTTGAAGAAATTCTTGCATCTGGCCGACCGACATTCGGTTATGTGTAATCTCATAATCATCATTCCCTAATTTATCAAAGGTGAAGATTTCCCGATCGAGTGAATCAAGAACAGCATACCGATCGCCCTCCTGTTCAAATCGATAGGTCTCGCTCTGGTAGACCTGTTCATAGCTGAAACGTTCTGACAGCCGATCGATCGTCCCCGCAATTAACTGCTCTACCATTTCAGTTTGGTTGAGGGGTGGTGGCGGAAGTTGAGGGACGCCGATCGTGAGTTCATCATCTGAAGCGGAGAGTTGATATTTCGCGGGAGTGGGTAGGAATTCAATCACCGTTGCATCGATGATTTCTCCTTCTATTGGGACGATCGGTACTTCTGATGTAGGCCGATCGCCCTCCAGCAATACCCCTTGCAACACTCGTTCCTGCTTATTCAGTTCAATCAATCGCAAAATCTCAATCACGAGCTGTGCAATTTCCTGACTCATGTGGTTGTAGGATGACTGCGCTTGGGAGCCGTCGCCCCGATCGACAAAGGCCGTTTGCATCACGACTCCTCACTATAAAAATCCATTCGCTACACCCCAATTTGCTGTCTTCTCAGCATTGGGATCTACTTTCTTGGGCAATGGGTAGGTTTGGTAAAAGTAGTCTTTTCGTAACTGCATCTCTGCATCTGTAATTTTGACTTGGGCACTGCGTTGAATCAGTTTTGCTTTTACTTTGTCCCAATGGCGCTGACTTTCATCCATTCGTTTTAGATCCGCTTTGGGGATTCGGATCGAAAGTCGGAGTGGAACAGCGGTTTCTTTTTTTGTGGAATAGCCGGGGTTTATCAGAATGCAGGTTCCAGTCGGGAAGCGGAGAAACTCTTCTGGGGCGCAGAGTTTGCGGGTCTTTTCTTGTTGCGAAATGCTGGTGTTGGTTTTGCCACCTCCGGTGCTACGGGATTTGGTTTTGTATTCCAGGTGTTCGTCGCCGAGATAGTCCGAGAAGGCGCGGGCGGATTCGTTTTCTTGTGGGTTGAAGATTGCTTTCGTACCACAACCACCAAAAATAGCGCGGGCAATTTCTCGCCCGTAGGCTTTTTCCAGTTGCACCATGTTTTGGAAGCCTAGGATGCAGGATAAACCGTCTTCCCGGTTTTCGTTCAGCCATTGGACAAGGCTGGGGAGGAACAAGGTTGGGAGTTCGTCGAGGGAGACGACTAGCGGGTCTTTTCTGCGTTTTGCAGTGACGTTGCGCGTGATGATCATGTGCATCACTGTGGCGAGTAATGGAGCGACCACATCTCGGCGTTCTCGGTCCATGCCGATGATGAGAAGCTGTTTACCTTCCATGTCTAGTGGAATGGTTGATTTGCCGCAGAAGACGCTGAGGATACTGGGTGACATGAATCGACTGAATAGGATTGCAGCAGTGGAAATCACGCTGGCGACGGTCTTTTCTGAATCGGCCATGGAGATGAGTTGGCCGAAGCTGGTTTCAATCCAGGTGGGGAGTTTTGCGTTTTTGATACGGGCGGGGAGCGCGTCAGCTCCTAGGGCTTTCGCGCAGGTGACGATATCGGGATAAGGGGTTGATTTTGCGAGGAGGAGAATAGCTTGGATGAGTTGGTCGCCAGAGTTGGTGAAGAAGGGATCTTCCACGGATTGAGTGCCGGGTTTGAAATTTCGATTCAGGACGATCGCAATCTGCCGCGCCATATCTACATCATCCACATCTCGAATGAAATCCAGTGGATTGCACACATCTGATTCGGGAAAGCCAGGGGCGAACACACGGACCTGATAGCCTGCTTTGGCGGCTACTCCAGCGATACGTTCCGATTGGGTTGGGTACTTAAAATCGTACAAAAGTACTGGAAAACCCTGGTCGATGACCGATCGCAGGGCTGGATCTATAACGGAGTGTGTTTTCCCAGAACCCGGTCCGCCCAATACGGCTAAGCCGCGTTGAGCATCCGGGAGCCAGGTGACAGTTTGGTCTTGGGTAATCTTAACGATTTTTTGGCCGCTTGTGTTTGGCGTGGCTTTATTGGGTTTGGCAAGGGCGATCGGCTGATAGGTCAATTTCGGTGATGCGATGAACAGAGAGACGGCGTTGGCGCGACGATCGTTCACCTGTTGATGGGCTTTTTTGCGGGCGGCTGATTTCTCTTTGGGTCCGGCCCAGCGGGAGGTCGCGAGTCGATTTTTAGCATTGGGTCCAGTGTTTCCAGACTGCCAACTCAAGAAAAGCATCACGAGTACACAGCCTCCGACCATTCCACCTTGCGGGTTGAGGAGCAATTTTTTTAAACTCTCAAAATTATCGTTGACCGCTTGGGTGGGAATTTGGGCGACGGCGGGTGGGGAAAAGCCCAGCAGCAAGGCTCCAGAGAGCAGGAAAGGAATAAGTTTAGGATTCATGGTTACACCTGCTCGATCGTGGCTTCTAAGTCTTTTAAACTGGCTCCGGTGAGCAGTTGAGTGTCCTTGGGTCCGACTAGAACGTAGAAGGGCGTTCCCGTTGCGCCCAGTTGGTCAGCCCATTTCAGATCCGCTTCGATCGCCGCTATCGCTGATTTAGACGCCCGATCGTGATTAAACTGATCCAAATCTAGATGCAAATCTTGCGCGATCGTCTCGTACAGTGGGTCTCCCAAATGCTCTTGGTTTGCGAAAAGTTGGTCATGATAGTCCCAGAATTTCCCCTGTTTCCCCGCTGCCCAAGCAGCCTTAGCTGCTGGCATTGCTTGGTCATGGATTTGAACCAATGGCAAATGTTTGTACACCACTTGAATTTCAGGATGGCCCTTTACAAAAACATCTAAAGTCGTATGAGCTTTTGCACAGAATGGGCACTGAAAATCAGAGAATTCTACGATCGTCTTCTGGCTAAACATTCCACCCTGCTTCGGTGACTGAGCAATGAGCGATCGGGGATTCTCTGTCACAGATCGAACGACTTTGACCTTCGATTCAATTTTCGCAAAATCCTGTTCCTGTTGATAAGCAATCAGGCTATCCAAGATATCTTTCGGGTGCGATCGAATCACCTGCAATATCTGGGTTTCCTCGATCGTCTCCGCCAAAACAGGACTCATCCAGGCATTGAATAGCAATAGTAAAATCAACCCAACTCTAAATAAAAGCCGCATCATCTGAATCACCAATTTTTTAAACTATCAAAATCTCTACAGCTTGTTTTGAATCGATGAGTTGGCCATCTCAACGAGTGACGCCCGATCGCCCACTTTAATGCCCATCGAATAACGGTAGCCCGCCTCATCCCAAACCACTTCAGCATCCGTACAAGATGCCCCACAAACCCACGGCACAAAGGTTCCAGAGATTCCGCTAGTAAGCTGAACTGACGACATCAATTCCTTCGACTTTTTACCTTGGAAATTTGGGTCTTTCTGAGCGGCGTATTCCTCCTGAATTGAAGGTGTTCCTTTCGTAATCCGACTCGCCGAAACCGTCCCCAATCGACAGACGTTTCCGCCTGTACAGGTTGGGGTATACCCGATCGTTACCTGATAACGGTTGGGCGTTGCTTGGTCAAGGTGTCCGTAGAGCGGCAGGGTTTCTGGCTTTGCTTTTGGGTCTTTGAGTCGCTGACCGATCTTCGGGATATAAGTCGGTAAGCGTAATGGAATTCCTGTCATTTGAAGGTCGGTCAAACTGGGTTTGAACAGTGCATCAGGATTAGGAATCCCTTCTTCTATCGCAGGCTTTGCAGATTGAGGCGTCGTCAGTTGAATCCCTTCTTCAGCAGCGATCGCAACGGATTGAAGTAATATCGTCAGTGATAAAATCATAATGCAGATCCCTTGAATTATACGTTTCATACTTTCTCCTAAGGACGATCGGCCTTAATTTGCGCTGTCATTTTCTGAATCAAATCCTGGGCGATCGGTTCCGGGACTCCCCAACGTTGTAAGTTTTCAACACCCAGTTGTCCACCCGTTCCTCGAACGATCGCCCAAGTTCCCTGCTTTGTCTTTGAAACAACCGTCTGGCCTCCGGTTTCGCCGACAATCCAGGAATAAAGACCGTAAGAGTCTGATATGACCAAACGGGTTACGATCGCAGGCTTGGCATATCGCTTCTCATTGGCTGTAATCATCGTGACGATCGCCTTTTCATCCTCAGTTTTTGGCTGAAATGGCTTGATAGAAGATTGGGCGATCACGCCTGTGGAAAAAATAGATCCCAGGAACAGTGCGGTAAGAATCAAATAACGACGTTTCATAATTAGTCTCCAATTGTAGTGGGTTGGTTTTATGCTGACTTAACTCGGCAGATGTAGCGTTTAAATTCTGGGGTACAACCGTAGGATTCACTGAAACAACCATCTGACTCCCAGACCCAGTTACAGCGTCCGCTAGAGTTCGATAGGGTGGTGTTGCACCGATCGCTGGTGCAGATCCCGATGTGACCCCGAGTTGATCCGTTATCCATAATAATAACGTCTCCCGCTTTGGCTTCGGATGCATTGACCAATGTTCCTTTTCGACCACTAGAACATTCATCGATCGCACTCGTAATACTCAATGCCGGACTCGAACCCCCAAACATCGGTAAGCCCGCAGATTTCAGAACCGTATCTACAGCATAGGCACAGCCATTTTTCCCATAATCTGTTTCGGCCCGATCGCACTGTGGAATTTTTCCTTTCAACTCCTTTGCTTTTTTCAGAATTCGGTCATTGGCGCTGCCCGAGACAGGTGCCCCGCTGCCACTTCCACAGTTCTGGGTTGTAGAGGGTTCAGCCGCAGTGGGAGATGCCGTTGGATTGGGCGATGCTGTCGGCTTTGGAGCAGCGGCTTTGGCTTGTTCGATCGCTCGTTGGTAGTCTTTGGCATAACCACCAATCAGTGCGCCGTTCTTTTTTGCATCTCCATTCACCTGCGATCGGGCACAGTAATAATCAGATCCACCTTTGAAACATTCTGCGATCGGACGTCCTTGACCAAACCAACCTTCTTTTAAACCCCGACAAAGGGCCGTTGCCGCAATGTCATAGTCTTGAAGTCGTTTGTCTCGGCCACCACCATAGGCAGGTAAACCCATCTTTTTAAAGACTTTCTCCTTGCCATCACACCAGGTCACTTGAATCATCCCTTCACCCACACCGCAGGAGTCGTAGGGCGTTTTGTCATACTCTTCCATGGTGCGGAAATGGTCGGTTTCGTGTTCAGCAGTGGCGATCGCGTAGGCCAGTTGGGCTGAGTCGGTTAGTCCCGCTTTTGCGCAGGCTTTCATAATATGGGGAATGTATTGGGCCGATCGGCTTCGGGATTCCGCAGATGACGCATTGATCGCTGCTTTCGTCACTGAGTCTAAGTTTTTCATATCGATCGGGACTCCACTTGTCCCACACACGTCATCACTACTATTGCCACCATCAGCTAAATACCCCAATTCAGGCGGGGTATAGTCTTGGCCAGATACTTCGGAGCCAGGTGGAAGGAAGGGCACGATTTGCTTTTCTTTGAATACCCCGATCGGCAGTCCGCCTGGACCTGGAGGAAAGAAATAAGGGGTGCAGGTTTTGCCAATAAAGGGAATATCTTGACAGGCTCGAAACTTAAGACCTACTTGGATTTCACCCTTGGCTTCATTGGGCTGACTCAACACCACTCGAAATGCTTTTCCAAATGGATGATTCCCAACTGAACCCTTGCAACCAAAGGGGATACAAAGAGGTCCGTAACCATCTGGCGCTTCTTGATTGCCCGTCATCCAGGCAAACCCCGAATATTGATTCGTCGTTACGTCATGCATTTCAACGTGCGGACATTTATCAGTGGGGCATTTCACTTCTTTGAAATTATCGTTACTCGGGACCGTTCCACTAATCGATCGGAGCCGTTGCTTCTCCATATCCGAAAACACCACATCCACACCCGCAAATTGGATTCCATTGGCAAGTTGGGGTGGGACTGGAAATTTTGAAAGCGGGATGTCGCCTAGTCCAGCGGCATTTAGATCTTTCATTAACGCCTTGTCTGCGCCAGGGATCTGGCCGATCGGAGTCTTCGATAAGCCGGGGAGATCCGTTAGTTTGAAGCTGCTCAGTTTGAAGTCGCCCAAGTTTCCTAGCGGAAGTTTTGCCAGTTCTGGATAGCTTTTCACTAGATCGGAAATAGTCTTTACGCCAGGAACGATCGTGGTCGCTCCTTCTACGAAATTACCACCCGATAATTGCTGACTAACCACGCTTTGTATTGGTTTGACCTCTGCCAAACTAAAACTACCAAGCTCTGGGATTCCCTGCACCAAGGTCGCCGGAGTTAGATTTTTAGCCAGTGACCCAAAGTCTGACAGGTTTAGATTGTCGATCGGAATCCCTGATAAGTTGGTGATTTGGTCGATCGTCATCTGATCCACCCCGAAGGCTTCTCCACCTGCCAATGACCCGATCGTCAAATACTGCGTCGGGTCGGCCAATGTCCCCGGCACCAAATGTTCAAAACTCACATCCGGGGTTGCTTGCTGCAACACCTGGATGAAGTTTCCATCCATCGTCAATGCTGGAAATTGTTTCAGCGAAGACCTGGTAAAGTCAAACACTTCAGCCGTCTGTGGTCCAGAGGCTGTCTGGATTGGAATCGATTGCATTGGGATTGAACTACCGACTTCCTGCGCGAACGCAGGTGGTACAGATTCCCATAGCAAAAGCAGACTTAACGCGAACGCAAGAAGCGATCGCCATCGTGATTGAAATTTCATAGGGTTTACGGGTTACTGAAGGGACTGGAGCCAGTCGAGAAATTCAGTCGGGATTTCAGATTGCGTCACGGCATCGTCGAAACTTTTGCCCAATTCAATCAAGGTGAAGAATGATTTTAGATTTGTCCGAATCGCACTATCTGGCAGGATTAGGTTTCTCGCCGTCGCGATCGCTAACCCCTCTCGTATCTTTTGTATTCGGGCTTGGGGGGCAACAGGAAGTGGTCGTGGAGCTGCTCTAGACTGAGGAAGTGGACTGGGGCGAGGTTGGGAGTTAGTAATTTGGATCGTTCTTGTCGCGGTACTTCCCGATAAATAGCGTAATTCAAATTGATAGAGTTTGCGATTGCTACCGTCGGGGCGAGTGGTAATCACGGACATCATGCTATTGCTGTAACCTTCTGCGCCGTAACTCGCGATCGATCGTTGACCAAAGGCGATCGGGTTTGAAATCTGACGCAGATAGATCACCGTTGCACCCGCCCGACAGCTTCCATCTCCAGCCGAACTATAGGGACAGAGCGGACTGTCAAAACTCACGACTACCCGAGACCGATCGTCAATATGAACTTGGCGCACAATCTCACCGCTTGGTATAAAACTGAGATTGACGGTGTGGCCTAGGGGAAGGCGAATAGTTGGGAGTCCGTTTTCTCCTTGCAAGGTTGACGATGGTAACGTTTGGACGATCGAGGCTTGGGCTGGAGATGTTATTGAAATGGTGAGAGAGAGCAATAAGAATAATGGTGTTTTTTTCATGTCTCAAAATTCCTAAAGTGAAATGGATTGATTGACAAATACTTGAAGACGACGACCGGACGGAATGAATCGGACATCGGGACGAGAAGCAATTTCACTAATCCATTGTTGATTTCGTTGCTGTTGCTGTTGGGCAAGAACTGAGAATCCACCCTGCAACGCGGCACCCATAATATTGGGGGAATTGGAAACGGAGCTAACCGTTGTATTTCCGTTCGCGACGCTCGTTGCGGAGTTCGGCTGATTCATAATTTCGCCCACTTTTGATAACGCACCAAACAGGATTAGTGCCGTATCTCCAGATGCGATTTCTCGGCCTTTATCCTGCAATTTATCCGCCATCAAGGGCCGACCTGCTTCACCTCGAACGGTGATGGAACCGGATGGAGCCGCATATTCCTGGTTATTGATGATGACCTGGAGGGCTGTTAAATCTGCTAATCCGGTTTTGGGATCGAGCGACTTCACAGCCACAACCAGTTCGGCACCCGATGGGATGACAGCCTCGCCATCGGCTCCTTTCAGCGGTTCATCCAAACGAACGATGAATTTGGGACTGTTGGCAAAAGCAGGGTCTTTTCCGTCCGGCGACCAGGCGATCGGGTTAATCAGCGTCGCATTGGCTGTTGACCCAATTCGCAATTTCTTATTGCTCGCATAGGTTGAAAGACTCGGTAAACCTAGAGTTGGGGATGGAGGGGAAGTGGCGATCGGGGCGATCGGTCGAGGTGGGATAGTTGGTGGTGATGGGCTAGATGCTACTGTTATCGCGGGTAATGCGCCATAAGTTCCGGCTTGCGCTAAGTCTGACCATTCTTTATTTGGATCAGGTGGTGGCGTGGCCACAACAGCGATCGGGGGTAATGGTTGGGGCGCTGGAAGGGGCGCTGGTGATGGGGCGATCGGTTCCGGTGTAGAAACGGGCGTTGGCGTCGGACTAGGGCTGGGACTAGGCGTCACCTGTTTCGGAACCGCGACTTTCTTCGTCACTGGAGCCGGAACTTTCTGGTTTTTCATCAACTCTTTCTGATCTTGGAATGCCAGTTGCTCTTTGGTCGCACCGTCATTTCCAGGGAGCATTGGCGACGCAAGGGGCGATGGGGTTGGCGACGGGGGGACTTGAGCCACAGGCGGCTTTGTACTCGACTGTAAACCGCCTACGATCGCCCCCACAATCAGCACCAATCCCAACACCCCACCCGATGCTAAGCCCAGCCTTGCCATCGGGTTAGACGCAAAACTCACTTTAGTGCGAACTCGATCCGGTTCATCGTCATCAAATTCTGAAAAGTCACCCTCTTCAAATCCGATCGACTGTTGCGTTCCCAATAATTCAGGGACAACACTCGGATCAACTCGGGAATCCGATGAAGTGGCTGCATCGTCGTCGAGAATTTCCCATAAATCATCGTCACTCAAAACTGAGCTGTTCCCATTGCCGTTTGTTAAAGTTCCGTTGTCATGATTCATTGCGGTTCTCACAACTTATTTTTTCATGTTGCCGGGGGTGTAATCTCGCATTCCATAAATCTCTATTCCAGACGATCGCACCTGGTAAACCGCCTTTTGCAATGGGGTCGAGACATCACTAGGCGGCGGTGTATCTACGGCTCGTAGAAAGATTTCTTTATTGAATGGAATCGTGATGCCCTGTGGGTTTCCCGAGGCGATCGTCACTAAATTCGCAATCATATTGACTTTCCACTGACCCTCCCCAATCTTCTCCGGTTCCGATAACGTCTGTGGAATCAGAACCACTTGCGCTTGTCCCGTAAAAGCTTCAGGCACCATTAATTCTGAAATCCCTTGCAAGGCAGAGGCCCTGAAATCCTCAGATAGGGCGAAACTGGATTGCCAAGTGGAAGTGGAAACTTTGCGTTCGGTTTGGTTCGGTAGACGGATTGCGATGCCTGCATCTAGGGTTTGGACATTGGGTTTATCCGCTGTGGGTGGGAGTTTCCCAGAGGCAGACAGCAACATTGTCAACGTGTCGATCGTAAATCGTCGAATCACGATCGGCGTTCGCTCTTTCGATTCCATCGCATTTGTCACGATCGATCGGCCATCGACCGTTTGAACTAAACTCGGTGGCGCTTTTTGGGACAGACGGTTCATGGAAACAAACAGTCCCAGCAACAGTAGGAGATTTAGAACGCCTAAGCCCAGAGCGCTGAACACGAACATTCCAAATAGATTGAGTTGACTGGCATTCCCCTTCTGACGCTGCGATCGACGGATTGCATCAAGTTGTTGCATGATAAAACTCCTATTTCAAATTCACAAAGCCAACCGTTGCGACTCGAATCACCGTCGCAATACTTCCAGTGATTCCATTGAAAATTGCCATTCCACCCCCTGTCGCCATCCCCAACGCCATAACTGGGGCAAACAAGCCAAGCATGATGCTTGCGGGGAGCATTTCGGTCGGACCTGTGTTGTACAGCGTGACAGCGATGAGTCCGGTGATCACATTCAGGCAAAGTTTACAAATCCCAACACTCCAGAATGCGGTAATCCAGGCGTAGATTGGTTTCGCACCAAACGGTAATAACGACATTCCCAGGGCGATCGGTCCCATCAATCCGGTCAGCAGCATCGAGGCTTCAATCAATGCCTGGAATGCGGCTTGCGAGGCCATCAGAATGGTTTCAACTAAAATCACCATCGGCAATGATTGTGCCCGCAGAAACATTCCCGCGCCTGCGCCGATCGCATCTGTCCCCGGTTTCAATGGGTTTTGAGCCACTGACCCAGCATAGTCCTGCAATCGTTTTCCCCAGGCTCCAAGAACCTCCTGGGTCGAGACTTGGGATAGAAGGGCTTGTGCTTTGGCTTTCACCTGTTGCAGACAAAGTTCTAGTTCATCATTGGTTCGTTTGTCATCACATTCCTTTTGAAGTGATCCCAGTTGGGCAGATTTTTGATTGTAGATCGCGAGTTGGTCGAGGACTTTTTGAGTGTCCAGACCTGCCGCAGTGGTAGTGAGAATGCTGCTATTGACCTCATTGATATAGCTTCGCATTCCCAAGGTAAAACTTGATAATAGTTGACCATTATTGGCTAGAAATACCACCACTACGATCGGCCAAATCAATTCCGCTAGGGGACGATTTGACGTATCATCAATCATCCCTTTCGCAAATTGCAGCACGAAAATGACGACGATAAATCCCGCGATCGTCAGGCCCAGTCTTGTCATAATTCCGTACAACTGGCCCGACATCGCCAACTCCCAGCTTTTATCCCAAGCTGCGATCGTTGCTTTTGACAAGGTTTCACTGGCATTGGCGGACAATCCTTCCAGCGACGGTAGTTGATTGATGCCGGGGGGAAGCGGAAGGGCGTTCGGGTTGGGGGGCGGAATTTGAGAGATGAAAAGAGCTAAATGCATGTCTAGATCTCCTAACGGGATAAGCGGAATCCGTTGCTAAAGTTCAATAGCATTGTGTCCGCCTGCGATTCCAATAGTTTCCGTTGCCGATCGCCCTGACTTCCTTGGTTGATGTCACTCAGGTTTTCGTTTGCGACAGCTTGGCCTACTTGGATCGATCGCAGTGAAACCGCTTGATCCCCATTGATTGCAGAGATTTCCTTAAGTTGACCTGACTGCTGGGCTTGCTGACCAGACATCTCAGATAACTCTGTGGAGACCGATGCTAATTGCGTCGAATTCCCGCCGAGCTGCGTTGAAACTCCTGCGAGAATATTGGCTAATTCTCCCGTCTGTTCAGCTTGGAATTTCACCACATCTTGAGTCGAGATAGCCGACTTGGCTTTTCCAGCTAGAGAGACAGCGGTGCTAGCAGATGATGTGGATTTCTGGGCGACTTGAGCGACGCTTTGAGCCGCTTGGGTCGATTTCTGAGAAGCTTGGGCTGATTTTTTAGCAGATTGTCCTGAGGCTTGGCTAAGTTGACCGACTCCACCGATCGCCTTGGTAATTGCTTCCATGGCCTTGACATGACGCTCCTGGGCATCTTTCCCTAAAACCGTATTGTTAAAATCCAATGTTGTTTTGAACGTGATTTGACCGGGTTGCAGCGTTGATAGATTGATGCCGCTGAAGGGTAGGACGATCGCTGGATTAGATGGATTTTTTGCACCGATCAACGCATCGTCTCTCGACTTTGCGTAGTCCGGTAAACCCAAACCACCTGTGTTTGTTTTCATCGCAGTGGTAACGTGGGAAAGTGTTTCACCTAAACCTGGGTCTTTGGGTGTTGAACTATCGCCCGCAGGATTTGGCGCATTCCCGGTGACACTACCAATCGCTTCTCCGATCGCATTCGTCGCCATTTTGACAAATCCTTGAAGATAGTTTTGCAAAATAGAAACCAAGTCCCCGCCGCTATTACTACCGCCTGGAGTGCTACCGCCACCGATATCACTCAATCCACCCAGATTTCCCAATCCACCCAGATCACTCAATCCACCCAAGTTTCCCAATCCTCCTAAGTTGCCACCATTGATAACATTACCCAATTCACCGCCATTAAATAATCCGCCTTGATTGCCGAGGTTGAACAATCCGCCAGCACTCACACCGCTTCCTAGCGGGGCACCTGAGTTACCTAGAATATTGCCCAGGCTACTCACTGGACTAGGCGCATTGGGATTAAACCCGCCTGTTAATTGGGCCTTCGCGGGAGCGATCGGAATCATTGCTGTTAGCACGATCGCATATAAAAATGCCGTTCGTTTTTGATCAGTTAACATCTCAAAATCCTCCTTATGATGCTTTGGATTCTTTGACTAGACGTAGATTTGATACAGGTTGAATCTCAATTGCAGGTGACTGGAGCGATCGGCCATTCTTCAATGAACTCACCAACTCTCGGCCAAACGACGCGATCGCCTTCAAGGGCTGGTTTGGATAGTTTTGGAAAAAGGCATTCCGACACTCCGTTTCATTTGGGTTATTGGCCACGACAGCGAGCAGTTCAGGACTCGGATAGTAGCGGGCATAGGTGGTTCGGTTGCCATCATCGACCAGCCATTGTGAGTACATTTCAGAGACCTGCGGGTAAAATCGTTCCGACGCATTTACGCCGATGACATCCGCACTGTAGCCAAAAAAGGTTTGGAAACTTTTGATCGCAACAGGTTGAATACGACCAATCAGACGAAGGGAAATGTTCTGGATAATCTTTGGACCGGATACGGAATTGAGCAGGGTATTTGGATCTTGAGCGGCTAAGCATACCCGAATTCCTGCCTTTGCGCCGTTCGCGCAGAGACGTGCGATCAAGGCGGCAATCTGAGACCACTCCATCAACACCGAGAACTCATCAATGAAGAAGATTGACTCTCGATGGGATAACGTCCGTCTGAGGGCCGCTGAGTAGGCAGACAGCGCTAGGACGGCGGCATCCTCCGCATCAGATAGACCACGCAAGGCAAAGACTAGCAATTGGCTGTCAGTGCGAAACGTGGACGGTTTTGAGATCGCACTGCCCACCCGTGAATTAATCCAGAACGTCAGTTGCCGTTCGATATGATTCACGGCTCGAACCGTCGTGGGATCGTCCCTGGCGGAGTCTGAGAGCGATGCAACACCCTCAGTTTTGAAGAATTCTAGGAAGTCGATCAAGGTCGGCGTGAATTGCCATGCGGGGCTATCCAGTCCGCCGAGACGTGATGCCTCGTAGCGATCGACAATCCCCGGCGCTTGGAAGAATTTACGAATCGCTGGACCTAGCATCGATCGTAGACTTTGACGGAAGAGCCGATCGTCTGATGTAGATGCCTCACCACCACCAAAAACCATCGTCATTAATGCAGATTCAAGAAAGTCGGTATAGTCCGATAAGCGCTCCTGTCGCTCCTTTGGTTCAAATGCTGATAAGTCCGGCATCTCGAAAAGGTTGTTGCATTCTTTCCCGATGTCGAAGTACGCACCACCGAGAAAGGATGTCCAGTCCTTGAATGTAGATGCGGCATCAGATGGCGGAAAATCCATGATAATGGTGGGTATTCCCCGCGCTAGTCCATGGGTCAGAATGCCTGCGATCGCCACTGATTTTCCCGATCGGGTTGTCCCGAAAAACGCAATATTCCGGTGTTGAGTGAACGGGTCAATAAATAGCGGAACGCCCCCTTCCTCTGAAATCAACTCGAAGCCGCGCTTGTCGATCGGATGCGGACAAACCAACGGCATCAGTCCCGGCGCTTCCCCGGTCAGGTAAAGCAATCGACGATTGAACGGTTTTGAAAGTAATGGCTCCCAAGTCAGTGGTAAAGTCTGTAGCCAAATCTTCCAAGCATATTCCTTCTCTCGCTCTACCCAGGCAGGGCGGTGAAAGCAGTTTTGAATGTACCGACAGGCTTCATCTAATTGGGTTAAGTTGCTACGATGGACTAGGAATACGGTCGCAGTTTGTAAGGCCACAGCTCCTTCGTAGAGTTGTTCCTGTGCCCTCACGGCTTTGTCTTGACGCAACGATGCGGCGACATCAAAGGATTTGTGTTTTGTGCTGCTAATCTCCTGTTCTAGCAATGACTGTTTCATCACCCGGCGCATGTTATTCCGGATGATGCCTTGATTCGCTTTCGTCACTTGGCAATAGACTTCGGTATCCACCACCGTTTCGCGGCACATCATTCGCCACAAATAGGAAAGCTGACTGAATTTACTACTCCATCCTCCCGGTTTATCGCAAAAGACGATCGGCGCAATATATTTTCCATTCAAATGCACCCACTGCCGATCGTCCACGGGAGTCCCACTTTCCAAAAGACGGGTCGTAAAGTGAACCTCCGAATTCACTTGCTCCTTGAGACCCTTCTCCGTCATAACCACCAATTGCGGAATCGGGGGCGGTTCGGATTGGTTGAATTGTTGCCAGAGATTTTCCCAGAGATCCGTTTCGGAAAGTGGTGTAATATCCAGTCCCATCTTGGTTGCGAGATTCTGTTCCCAGTTGAGAAAGCCGTCCACAAAGGCTTTTTCTAGCGCGATCTCGTACCGTTGCTGGGCGATTTCAGGTCCAGATCCGACTAAATTGTAGTATCCGTTTTGAATGCGGAGTAATGTTTTCTCCCAAGCGTCAGTCGCGATCGCCGTCGTCGAACCCAACGTGTAGGTGCAGTACAAGCGCAAGAATTTCGGCTTTCGTAATCCTTTGGCTGTGACATGACCTTTCCCATTTTTAATCCAAGTCAGTTCTCCAATTCGTTTCTTTTCAGACATCAGCAAGAACTTTAATTCAGTGCTATCGGTTTTTGCGATCGTACTATCCAATTCCCGTTGCCGACTGGCATCGGACGCAAAGGAACCCATATGCACCGTCAGACTTTCCTCCTCTGGTAAATCCTTCAACCCTGACTCCAGCGCATCAAAAATGGCATCCTCTTGCTCTGGATTCAGCGTCGTGTGAATGCCTTTAACTTCCCAGCCGAAGACAAACCGCAAACTCTCAGAACCCTTAGGTCCTGATTGCAGCATAAAGGCACTCGCCTGTCGTCCACGAAGTTGGAACCGAACGAGACATTCGGCACTAAACTCATTTTCGATCGCCCTCATGCGACGATTCTGATCGCCATCTCGAATATTGATTGTCGGTAGCTTTCGTTCTTTTTTCATCACGTTTTACTTCCGTTTTGAGTTTCGATTCGACCGCTTTTTTAATTGATTGGCTCGATTTTTAAATCGTTCTTTTTTTAATTCGGCGATCGTCTGATATCGCACGTAACCACGACACCATCTGGGTTCTCGTACAAACTTAGATAGAAATCGATAAGGTTTTGATCCCGTCAATAGCCACCAAGTCCCACAGCCCCAAGCAATCATCAAAATCGTCCACAAATACCCCAACTGGAGCATTCCTTGGAAGATGGTATAGAACAGAACTGCGATCGCACCCCAGGGCAAAATTAAGTCAGCCGGAATCGGTCCAAACCGAGGTCGGGCATCCAAAATCGGATTCACCCGCCGAAATTCAGCTCGGGAATCATCCATAGGCTATGCGCCACCCACAATGAATGTGGACAGAACATCTCCCAATACCACAGCAATCACGATGATCAATGGGGTTCGAGCTAAATCCTGCCAATCCTGGTCCTGACGGGCGGCTTGAATGGTTTTAACCAGCGAGATCCCAAGATAGATCAGAAATAATCCACGCAATACGTTAAAGACAATTTCGATCGCCTTATCCGCACCCGTAAATTTTCCTTTCATCCAAGTCTCAGCATTTTTGAAAAACTGAGCATTGGCTACTTCAGGATGAATCGTCGTTAAAACCAGGGTCAAAACACCCACAGAACATAGCCCCATAAATGACCCAAACGTCAGCCAATGCCTTAACCCCGTTCGGTTCCAGCGCTTTTCTAAATCTTGATAGACGTTGATACTTGCGATCGGAAAGGCAAACGGTAATGCGGCAACAGTCATCAAAGATGCAATGGCCATGCCGTGAAAATAGAAATCACTCGATAGCAGTGCGATCGCGGTAGAACTAAAGAGGGCGATCGACGGTACTTGTATTCGTGACCATAAATTATGTCGATACGAGTATCGTCCAGAGAGCATTCCTGTCATAGACAGACTCCAAATTTAATAGTTCAAGAAAAATTGACCATCATCAATTGATAAACGCCTGTGCGATTGATAGACACCGTGCAAATTCAGCGTCTTATTCAAAACTCAACTGCAAAAAACATGCCTCCTAGACAAGGCTGAAAGCCCGTACCGAAGAGGGTTATGTCATGATTGCGAAATACCTTAACCTCTACAAAAAATGCACCCGATGAAAGTAATAGAGGTCAATAGAAAATTACTGTAAATGCCGCTTCTTAAATCTGTCAACCATTTGCTCTTTTCTTAAGCATTCAAAATTCACAGTAGGAAATAAATCAAGTCTTGATTCAGAGAATATTAGAAATCCTTGAAAGGCAAGCTGTGCAGTAGTTTTGAAAGATTTGATATTTATTCTCTCTAGCTTTCTTTTTGAGACGATCGAACCACTCTTTCAATTTTAAGTTTTATTGCATTCAAATGTCTTGAATCCCTAATCTATCAGGATATAAACCCCCCAGAATGGCTACTTATGCGGCTATATCTAACAGATATAATTGATTTTTAATTTACTCCCCTCAGAGTTGATATAAATTCTGACTCGGCAACTCTTTTTTTCACGCCCTACAATGCACCCATCTTATATTGCTAGCACTCAGCCTTTTATATGACTCTAAATAACCAGGAATCTCTCATCCGGACATTTTCTGATTCTCTTTTACAGGGACACCATTATTCAACGATCGCCCAAGCTAGGAACCAAGCTGAAACCGTCTTGGGGATTGCGGTACGTCCAGGGGATTCCTCGGTAAAAGTCGTAGATGAATCTATGGAGGCAGCGGTGGTTAGAGTTGCAGGGGCGATCGTCCAAGATTCGGACACCACACATCGAGCTTACGATCGGCTCGTTGAATTACTCGAACAACAACCCAATCTTGGGGTCAGAACTTCGACTTCAATCATGCAGCAGGCTTACAGTACGCCCATTCCGATCGCATTTCTTGCCGCGAGTTTGGCAGAGATTACGCCGGAGACGACTGTGTATGAGCCGACTGCGGGAAATGGGGCGCTCTTAATTAATGCTGATCCCCGATTGGTTTTGGCTAATGAATTGAATGGCGATCGGTTTACCGAACTCTCAAAAAAAGGCTTTGGAGAATTGATGCAAGAAGATGCGATGACCTATCGGCCACCAGAGAAGGTCGATCGGGTCATTGCTAATCCTCCATTTGGTACGATCGCAGATCAAAACGGAGAAAGTCAGAAATTTCGGATTTATCAGACTTGGACGACTCAGATTGATCAGGTGATTGCCTTTAATTCGTTGGAGGCAATGAAGGCGGATGGAAAAGCTGTTTTGATTCTCGGGGGCAAGCTCGGGAGGACGGAGGAGGCACGCTCGACTCGATATCATAGCCGGGAGAGTCGGGCGTTCTTTAAGCAGCTTTACGATCGTTATAACGTCATTGACCACTTTTCAATCGACGGCGGACTTTACCGTAAACAAGGCGCGGGGTTTCCGATCGACCTCATTGTTATTGATGGGCAAGGGCAATCCGATCGCCGACTCCCTGCCGCTGATGTCCCTGAGATTTTTACCTCATTCACCGCACTCAAGGAGAAACTTCCCGATGTTTCGCTATCCCGACTATCCGCAAATCTGGACGCCGATCGAGAACGAATCGTTCTTCACAGTCAAAGTTCCAGAAGCATTCAAATCACTACCACTGAAGAGCTACCTCGAACTGATGGAGCAGCGCCTGGAATGGATGATGAGCCAAGATTCAGCCGACGACGCACAGGCTTATTTGAGACGGGCATTCCACCGGATTTGTCCCGCCCAACAGACCCCGATCCCCGACCAGGAGGACTGGAAATCGGAATGGGCCATGACGATCGTTCACTACACCGAATCCTTTTACAACCGCAACGAAATTCATCCCGAAGTCTTTCCAGCGACACCGATCGATCAACAACACCCGGATTATCAGAATCTATTGGACAGTCACAACGAGATCACTTTGGACGATTGGTTGAGCAATCTATAACGGAGAATGTCATGACTGATTTTGATTTGGAACCGAAACAAGTCGCTTACCTTCCCCGAAGTCTTGCAAGACCGATCGGCACTCTAATCCCCGTCAATATGGCAGATGCAGCCCAACAAGCATTGGACAATTTTGAAGTGCGGAATGGCAATATTGACGATTATTTGGTCGAGAAATTAGGCTATACCGATCGGATAAATCTCTATCAACATTTCAGTGCTGAACAAGTTGATGGCGCTGCCCTCGCGATCGCCAGTATCGAAGCGGGAAAGGGCTTCGTCATCGGCGACCAAACCGGAATTGGGAAGGGGAGGATTTGTGCGGCAGTCATGCGATACGCCAAAGAAGAAGGGCTTGAAGCCATTTTTATTAGTCAAAATCCTGGTCTCTACGCCGATATCGTTCGAGATTTGCAAGATATTGGCATGACCGATTTCAATCCCTGGATGACTGATGCTGGAAAGTCTATTCCTCTGCCCAATGGCACCACTTTACGAACGGGGAATTTAGAACAGCAGAAAGAAATCATGCAGAACATGATTGACGCGGGCGGGACCGGGCGCGATGCGGTTTTTACCACTTACTCCCAAGTCCAGACCGTCTCTGGCGGTGTTGAACCCATGAGACGGGAATTCCTCAGGGCGATCGCACCCAATGCCATCCTCGTCCTCGATGAAGCCCACGAAGCAGGCGGTGGCGCGAAGAATGACTGGAAAGGGAAGAATGATGCGCCCGATCGCGCTGAATTTATTCGTGAACTCGTCGATGCCTCAAAAGGAGCTTTTTTCAGTTCGGCTACGGCGATCAAACGGCCTGATGTGATCGATTTGTATGCTCGAAAGACGGACCTACGCCATGCCGTAAAGGATGTCGATGATTTGTCGTTGCTTCTCAATGAGGGTGGTGTTCCGCTTCAGCAGATGGTCGCGGCGGGAATGGTTGAAGGTGGAGATATGCGGCGACTGGAACGATCGTATGAAGGTATTTCCTTTAAAGCAGAGGTAGTCCCGGTCGATCGCAATGTCGTCGAAAATCTTGCCTCTGCTATGCGAAGCATCAAAGAATTTGATGATGCCAAACGAAGCGGTGTCAAAGAACTGAAGGAACAAGCCAAGGAACAGGCGCAAGCCATTTCTGAGGATAATGCGATCGGGCAAGCTGGGGTCAGCAGCAGTAATTTCACCTCGTTGATGCACAATTGTATCAGTCAAACTTTAGTCGCATTAAAGGCTGAAGAGACGGTACAGCTTGTTATTAGTCAATTGCAAAACAATGAAAAACCTGTAATTGCTTTATCCAATACCATGGGCACTGTCATCAAATGGTATGCCGAAGAGCATGATGTCAAACCCGGTGACGAGATTGATTTATCCTTTGCTGATTTGCTCAATCGCTACCTCGATCGCTCCCGTGACATCATCGTTAAAGACTATGCTGGCAAGTCAGAAAGAAGACCTTTAACTGGAAGAGAGCTTGGACTTGAAGGACAACAGGCATTTGCTGATGCTAGAGAAATAATCAGTTCTAGCGACTTTTCTTCTATTCCCATTAGCCCGATCGACTACATTAAATCCCGTTTGCACGAAGAAGGCTACAGCGTGGGCGAAATCACAGGCCGTCGTGAGACATTGCAATACCAAGAAGATGGCAGCACAACCCTAAAACTTCGTAGCAGCGCTGAACTCAAAACCAATGCCAAAATCGAAACCGTCAAACAATTTAATTCCGGAAACCTCGATGTTTTGATTCTGAATAAGTCGGGAGCTACGGGCATTTCACTCCACGCTTCAGAAACCTTTGCAGACCAGCGACCCCGACACATGAACATCCTTCAAGCCGCTGGCGATATCAACGAATTTGTTCAAATGCTAGGACGAGTAAACCGCACTGGGCAGGTCGTTCCACCCAACTACTCCCTCGTCATGTCCGACATCCCTGCCGAAAAACGGCCCGGTGCGATCCTCATGAAGAAGATGGCATTCCTCAATGCCAATACCACCGCCGCAAGGGAATCCAATCTTTCACTCACTGATGTCGTCGATTTTATGAATCCTTACGGCGAACAGGTCGTGATGGATTTACTTTCGGATGATTATGAACTGGATGCCGCATTGGGCAATCCCTTAGAGCAATTGAGAAAGGCTGAAATCGTTACGCCAACAGCCCTCATAGAGAAAGTCACGGGTCGCATTCCGATCCTTCCACTGGCGGACCAGGAGCATCTCTATGCAACGATCGAAGACCATTACAAATCACTCATCGAATCCCAACGCGCGATCGGCGATAACCAACTCGAAGCCGGACGGCTGGATCTTGATGCCAGGACGATCGCTCAAATGGAATTCAAACCTGCGATCGGCGATCGTCCTGGTCCCTTTGCTAGCGCGGTTCACATCGAAGTCATCGATGTTAAAAGTACAAATAAGCCACTCACACAACTTCAGATCGTCAATGCCGTTCGCGAAACGCTCGGGTTATCGCAGGTCGATAATTTAGGGATGCACGATCGCAATGCCGTTCAAATTACCGCTCGACAGCAGGTTTCTGCAAAGGTCCGATCGCTTCAAGATGCCGCCGATCTCTACGAAGACCGCGTGACTCAGAAATATCGAGATCCTGAGAAAGCCGATCGCTTCTCTGGGAAATTAGGCGAACAAGTCCTCAATGTTGCATCAGCCCTCAGAACCTACCCAACCGGAACACCGATCGTCCTCTCCACACCAGAACCCGGTCGAACTACCCTCTACGGCGTCATTGAGGACGTGAAGAAGGCCCATCAAAGCACTAACCCTGCCGCTGCTTCCGATTGGAAATTGCACGTCTTGGTAGCCGATGGAGCGCAACGTGTCAAAATTCCACTCTCCCAAATTAAAGAAAATTCTGCCCACCATTGGCAAGTCTCGTCCATGGCAATGAATACTCTTGATACCAGTCCCTACGCCTTATTCGATATCAACCAAACCGAAAGCCGAGAACAACGCCAAGTCTGTACGGGCAATCTGATCCGAGCCTTTGATGCTTTCAATGGCGGACGTTTTGTTCATTTCACCACAACAGATGGTGATATTAGGCAAGGTCTTCTTATGCCTAGGGACTTTGATGCAACCCAGACACTGAACGAACAATCGGTAGATTTGAAAACGGTGGACAATGTCCGATCGTTCATCGACCACTGGACTGAAGGACGAGGCATTGCTCGGACCCCAGACAACCACCTCAGAATTCACCAGAGTTCCGAGGGCTGGGTTCTCAACGCATCTCCCACTCGCACAGACGGCGGGAAATTCTTTCTGAATTCTGCTTTATTGGAGGCGATCGGCGACGATTTTGTTTCCTGTAATGGCGCAATGAGGGCAACTGTTCCCGACGATCAGATTGAATCAGTCCTAGACATTGTAATGAGCCAACACCCATTGCTCACCTCTAATCATCACGACATTGCCCGAAACTTCTTAGACATCTCATTACCCGAATTCTCTGCTGTTCAGGAACAACCCAAAACCAAGACAACTTTACCGATCCCACCCGAAATCGTCCAAGCAGAACCAGATGCTATGTCACCAATGATTGATGTGACTACATCGCAAACTGAAATCATCACCGAACCGATCGTAGAACCCATAACCGAAACCTTCACCCAAGGTGGACTCTTTGAGATTGCTACAATTCAAAGCCCAAGCGCGATCAGTGAATTTCAAGAAGAATGTTTTGAGTACACGATCGAGTGTGTCGAAGAAGAAGAACCCAGCATGACAGCGGAAGACTTCCAAACCTGGCGAAAACAAGCACAGGAAATCGGGCGAAGTTTCAAGCATCTCAAGCAAATTGATAAACTTCAACGACAGTTTGAAACTGATCCCACACCGCTCTCCGATCGCGCCCAACAAGTCCGAGCCGATGACCAAAAAACCTGGGGAGAACAAGTTTCAGCCGTTATCGGCCAAGCTCTCCACATCCTTGAATCCAAGGGCACACCTACGGCCAACGGGAATCTTTTTCAAGGCAACATCTACCAAATCTCAGGCAATGAGAATCGGCTCTCCATTCACGCCATCGATCGCGGGCAAATCCTTCACCTTGAACAGGACGAAATTCATTCCACCCTCACCCACCAAGACGCCGCACGGTTCTCCGCTCACACCAAATTTCTCGAATCTCGTGAGGCTGTTCCTCAACCCATCGCACTAGAACGATAAGGCGATCGCCTTGACGCTGCAAAATTATCGCTCAGATCATCATGAAAAATAATCTCACCATTGCAGACACGATCGCTTGGTTAAAACTCCACGGTCTACCAGTCCTTCCCGTCGCACCGATCCAAGATTCAGAGAAGTTTCCACTCATCCGAAATGGCAAAATTATCTACGACGGGGATCGTCCAAAACCTGCATTCACCGGGAAGAATCCTTCCTACTTGGATCTCCACGGATATCCTCATCTTCTACCCCACCGAAAATATCAATATCAACTACCAGAACAACAGGAAATCGATCGCTGGTTTAGAAATCCTAAAAATGGAATGATGACCATGGGTGGATGGGGAAACATCTACTGGATTGATATCGATGTGAAACGCTATTCTTCTGGGCAGAGTTGCGATCGATCGGTTCAAAGTTGGCTCCGTCGATTCCCAAAATTGCGCCATACCTTCACGGAGAAAACCCATAGCGGTGGATGGCGATTTGCCGTGCGCTGTGAAATTGCGCCGGAGTTTACCAATTTTCGCTTTGATTCATCCTCACAACATCGGGGCGAAATTCTTGGGAAAGGACGACTGACAGTGTTGGCTCCCACGATCGGACCTTCAGGAAATGCCTATAAATCCATTCAATGCTGCGATCCGATCGTGGTCAAAACCTTGGCTGATATTGGAATTCAACCAATTCAGAAACCGAAACTCGATCGAGTCATAAAGCCTGTGCTGACTCCTCACATTGAGGGCGTTCCTCGGCTGGAGCAGTTGGTCTGTGCCCAAGTTCAGCGGATTCTCAACGGGGAAGATCCTCATGACGATCGGTCCCATTCTCTCCTTGTGGCCGCACTCGAACTCCATGGCTGGATGAATTGGTCAAACCGATCGGGCATTCCGATTTCTGGTGATCCCAAATCATTGCTTTTGACGGCAGCAGAGAACCTTGGGGTTGCGACGGAGAGGCTCGATCGGATTCTCAGAGGGCAAAACCTGGAGACTTGTGTTCCGGCGCTCTACCAAGTCGCTGGAGCGGAGGCCATCCTACAGAAGGTCAAATGGGTCACACGATAAAGTCCAAGTGCCTTTCTAATCTGAATCCGATCGTTTAGAAGTTCTTAACCGTGGAGCATCGGGTTTGACGGATGGCTCTACCCTTGCACGGCGGACTCGGAATGGCGCAGGTTCCGGGCCATCCAACAACCGGACAAAGTTAAACACCCCATCCTCTTGCAACGACGCCACGATCGAGTGCCAAGGCGCTTTTTGCTCATCGCTCCGAACAAAGGGTGGTTCATCCCAATTCAAGGCGTAATTCGAGTAGTAGATATTGTGTGCTGTCATTCGTCCCTCTCGATTGCGATACACCGAAAAGTAAGCCTGATGGACTGGATGCGTTTCCCACTGGGGCAGGGCTTGCCAACAGCCACTCAAGGTAAATTCACCATCATTGACCTGAACCAATTTTTTGGGCTGACCCACGATCGTAAAGCGACAAACCCTAAATCCTTGCTCTGTCCAGGCTGGATTCGGATAGACCCGCCAATATAAGCGCTCTCCCACAAGCGTCTTGATTTTTCCCAATCGATTCCCGCCCATAAACGAAACAGGCCAACTTTTATCCCGCCACCTTAGAGAAAATATACCCGATTCATCCCGTTCTAATTCAGCTTCGACCACACCAGCCGCCTGATAAAACGGAGCAGGCTGAACCAACTCAGGCTCGATCGGATGGATCGAGCCTTCAACGTCAGGTTCAACGGAAAGAAGAAGATTTGTCATGGTGTTGGAGGTTTGCATGGCGATTCTGAGGTCCGATCGGGTCTTCATTCTATAATATCAATTAAGCTTCTAACCTGATTTAGACAACGGTCAATAAGCCTTCTGTCAGTTACAACCCCAGTTCATTACGTTTCTTGCGGGATAGACCGGATGCAACAATGCGGTGAGATTCCGTAATACATTGTCGGAGATCCTCATCACCCAGTCCAGGGTGATCATAGCGTTGAATCCATTTCATTCCCCTTGAAGCAAGATATGGCGCTGGGCGAAGTCCCGGCATCTCCCGCAACACCTCATAATCCAATGCTGAAGTCTTGAACGTAATCCCTGGTAATGGATTATCCTGACCACTGCAAATCGCAAACATCTTATCACCCACTTTCCAAACATCCGAACCCAGCCACTGCACCACATGGCTGGTGACTGGCAAACAGCTACAGAACTGGTTAAACTCATCTCGGGTCATCATTTTTGCCTGGTGGTAAATCTAATCTAATCGTTTAGCTTGGATAATCTCTCCATTAAGGCAGCAGATTCCCCGCCCATTTCTCCCTTTAATAGAACCTGATACCAATCTTGAAGCTGTTTCAGAATGACACTACGCTGCGGATGACTAGCAGGGAGTGCCATCAAATCATCGATCGCATCGCGTTGAGTCGGTCCACGTCCCAGCAATCGTAGCCAAATCGTCGATCGGTCTCTTGGCAATTCACTCGCGACAACGATCGTGGTATGGAATGCTGGCGGATATTCATAGAGACCAGGAATCTGACGCGAAGACGATTTGATTGCAAATCCTTCAAGAATCTCAGAATCGATCGATGGGACGATCGTCACGAGGAGTTTCGTCGCTTCTTCTAGCTCATCGTCTTCGTCTTCGTTCTCATAATCATAGTCCTCATCGTAATCCTCTTCCTCTTCATCCGCAGGCTCCTCATCCACGGGAATAATATGTCCATTGTCTGAGATTCGCCAAATCAGCCACTGTTGCAAACATTTTTGCATCGTCCAATCATCAGGAGACCACCGCAGCGATTGAATAATACTGGGGACAAACAAAAGCTCTCCCAGCAATCCTAAATCTTCTCTAGCACATTCAGGATCCGGTTCAAAAAGAACATCAACAAGCTGTGCTTCGCCAATAATTTCGGGATTCACCATAACCTGTGGATTATCGGCGGTGACACCTTCGAGGATGACGCTAGAAAAGTTCGATCGGGAGGGATGTTTGTAAATTCTCAGCTTCGGGTCACGAGGTATCGGTTCATTCAGATAAACCGTCCCAAAGTCCTTCAGGAGTGCGGCGAGATACTGTTGGGCGAAGAGGGCAAAGGCTGGACGAGACATGGCTAAACGCAATGGACGACGATCACTATCATGCCACAAAAGACAGACGGGGAGAGATGGCTTGTGGATCCACACCTAATCTGACAGGAATAAATCTCACATGTGTCAAGTTTATTTTAGAGGGGCCGATCGGATCCAAATTGAGGGCGGCTCTGGCACGGTGATTTTTTCTGTTTTTAAAAGCTGCCGAATTTTCTGCTGTTGCCAAGATTTCACCTCTGGAGTAGTTGCTGTCCCCAATAGACAGGATCGCCAATGCACCGTCGCAGTACCTAGATTCGGAGCCGAATCGTAGACCTGCGCTAGAAGACAATGAGCATCCGTGCGATCAGGTTCATTCAGCTTTAACGCTTGTACAAGAGATTCAGATGCCTTAACATACTGCTGTTGCTCAAACTGGAGCCAACCTAAATTTTTCAGAAGAACTGAACGATCGAATTTATCCTGAGATTGAGATAACGCAGGCAAAATTAGTTTCTCCGCTGATGTATATTGTCGTTCCAAGATTAAAATTTGAACTAAATCATTTCGTGCATCAATAAACTTTTCATCCTTCTTTAAAATCTCGCTAAACTGTAATTTAGCGTTCTTACGATCGCCAACCTTTTCATATAAATTCCCAAGGGTATAGCGGACTTCATTCTGATTTTTAGGATTCAACTGCAAAGCCTGTTCATAGTGTTTAATCGCGCACTGGTTAGACCTAACCGTTCCTACTTTCTGACAAACTACTGCAAGATCGAGATGAAATCTTGGATTATCTGAATCATAAGCAATTGCCGACTTGATATAGAGTTCTGCCTTATCGAAGTTTCCAATAGAAGCTGACTGAAGCGCAAAGCTAAAATATCGCTCTGAAAAATACCACAGCATGACTTTCACAAATACTAAAAAAATTACTATCCCGATCGCAAATTTTACCAGCTTGACCCAAGGTGATTGCAACCACCTATATCGCTTAATTTCACCCGGTAATCGCTGTAAAATCGTTAAAATTTCCTGAGTATCTCGGGGACGATCGATCGGGAGTAGTGACATCATCCGATTCAGAAAATCTGCAAATGGCTGACTGACATGATGCGCTGATAATTTCCAATACAAATGACCCGCATTCTGCGAAAATTTGAGAGGAGACATTCCCGTCAGTAAGTAAATAAAGGTCCGCCCGATCGAGTAGAAATCCGATTGTAATACAGCCTTACCTTGAGTCTGTTCAAAAGGGCTATAAGAAACTGAATTAACGATTGTGACATCATTCACTTCTGTAACATAATTAGGCCCACGCCCAATTTTACATAAATAAGTATCAGTTATTTCACGCACTGTCCCAAAATCAATCAAGACTATTTTGCCATCAGGCTTGAGGATTAAATTAGATGGTTTAATATCACGATGGAAGAGACCCTTTTGATGTAGATAGTGAACAATTTCAACTAACTGTCGCATCCATTCTAGTGCTTTTTTTTCACCAATACTCCCATGTTTTTTAATGAACTGATCTAAATCAATTCCATCAACTTTTTCCATCACTAAGCAATACACCTTGGGATAGTGCTTAGAATTCGTCGTATATTCTGAAAAGAATCCATCATCATCCAGATCAACGATCGGGAGACCGGGATGACGTAGATTACCTAATAGTGCCGCTTCACGCTCAAAATACCGCAATGACTGTTCCGTCGGATAATCCAAAACTTTCATCACCCGCTCTTCTCCAGTCTGCTGATCCAATACCAACAATATTGAATAAGTTAACGTAGGATTAAACGGTCTCAATGGTCGAATGGGGATAAAGCGATCGGAAATGAGCAACGTCGTGCCACATTCAGGGCAACATCGCAACATTTCATCCGGAACATCAGCATGACAATTGGGATTAATACAAAACACTATGCAACCGTCTCCTCCAGAACCGGATCTAATGATTCTTGAGGCAAGATAATTCTAACAGCAGCAGTAAGCGTGAGTCTGGGCAACGTCTCGCCAGCCTTTTCTAAAATGCCAGCACTGACCAGACCCTCAACTGCTTGAAATAGATTATTCCGCGTCACCTCAACGCCATTTCGACGTAATGTATCAAATAATTCTGGAAAGGCGATCGGCTGATCCTCCTTGAGCAATTGCAAAACCCATTTCTCCAAATTCCCGATTCGTCGAAGCGCACGCCGAACGGCATCCCGCGCACTATCGTTAAGAAAGAGCGAGTGATCTAGGAACTGCTGAATATCGCCACCATAGTATTCAAGCATCCCGATCGCCTGGAGTATCAACCGAGGATTACCGCTATAGACCTCGATTAATCGCCCCCAGTCGTCCTGAGGGGGAACACCACAAGATTCCAATAAGAGCGAGGCATCTCCAATACTCAATCCCATCAAACGCCGCAAAGTTACTGCACGCCCTGAATTATAGTAGCGTTGCAAATCTGAAAACACCTGCTGGCTCAGAACTAGCACGGAAGACTGATGTGGTTTCTCAGAGACAGCTTTAAAAAACTGACCATAAAGTTTATGCGATTGGGCATAAGGGGACAAGACTAACGTGGTGGATTGACTAGAGGCTAGGAGATTCTCTGCTTGGTCAATCACGATGACATAACGATTCTCACTGAGTTTTTGAATCAGGGCAGGTACTAACTCGCTGGACTCAGGGCACACTTCCTCCGGCGCGATCGCATTCCATAGTTCCTCCAGCGAAGAGGCATCATGAATCGTCTGCCAGACCAGCTTAAGATTCCCAATTCCCGAAAGTGCCGTGCCAACCAGTGCAGTTTTCCCAATCCCAGTAGGACCAACCATCACCGTCACTCCAGGACAATTGACCTGCTGCCGTACATCAAAAAGTTCACCCGTTCGCCCAAAAAAATTATCTGGGCGAGGTACACGCTCTAACAGAAATTCAGTCGGATGAGTCGAGGAGTTTGATGGGCAGAACGTCTCAGAATGCTGGTCAAGGTAATTGAGAAAATTGTACTTTGTGACCTTCGTATTAAAAGCTTCCGAAAGGATATTCCAAAATCCCGTGGCAATCCCACGAACAGTCACCTCCTTCCGATTAATCTGAGACGCGATCGCACCATAGGATTCCCCCGTCACCAACCCCAAAAACACCGAAGACGGACCCGGCTTCAGCGGAGCACGACCTGTTTGTTGGAGCAGTTGATTAAACGCATCTAAATAATCTTGAGGAAGTTTTGCCATAGTATTGAGCGATTCTGTCTCAACTAGTATAAGCAATTTTTCATAAAATGTTGATTAGTGCTGATTTTAATCTGAAAGAATTACTAATTTAAAACAGAGCTGCTGGGAAAAAGCTGATTTTTTGATTATAATCCACCTATGATAAAGCAAAATATCGGACCTTCTCCAGGCTAGATAATGATTTTGCGTCTTAAGTCCTGAGAAGGAGGTTAATTTCGTAAGGGAGGATTGAGGTTTCCAAACTGTTTTAAAGGGTTTTAACTACGGGGTTGTTCTGATCTTGACCCATCCGTAACAGAGATTTGATATTTTAAAATCCCGAAATCTTGATCTGATCTAGCTTTTACGGTATAAGATTGGATCGTTAGTTTCTTGAGAGGCGATCGAAACATGGTTGCTTTAGCCGCCAAAAAAGCTCCGTCCACCTCGCGATCGGCTCCCTTAGTGGAGTTCGGTAGCTGGTTGAGGGTCTTACGTGAGGAAGCTGACCGGACTGGACCGGAAGTTGCTCAAAAGCTCGGGGTCGTTCCTAGTAATGTCTATCAATGGGAGTTGGGCTATTGTCTACCTTCCCTAGATGGAGATATGCCTCGGAAGTATGCTCGTCTTTTAGGCACGACCGTCACGGAAATTCGGAAGCGCCATAAGGAAGCTCGCCTTCAAGTCAAACGCATGAAACGGGAGGCACTCGCAAACCTAGTCGTCTAAAAAGGCGAAATGCGCCCCAATAAAGAGAGCGCACTCCAGAATTTAGCCTTCAGTAGAAATCTTGGGATCCGGCAAGATATTTAAGATTTCTACTTGTCTCACAAAAATGGCTGTTAAGCTCAACGCTTTGCAAGTCCGTTTTTGTTTGTTTACTTGCTTCTGATTATAAGGGCTTGACAGCTTCTTGTGCAATTTTTTTGTGCGAGAAGGTTTCTCTTGACCGAATTTTATTGTCTCAGACCGTCCACTATTCTTTTTTCTAGGATCCCATTATGGTGATTTCAATCGATCGGACGTTGCCTCAAACGTCCGACTTATACGGTTTTGCAAGTTTTGCAGACCAAATTTTAGGTGAGTGTATTCAGGGATCAGCGATCGATCCTCAACTTTTTCAGGTCGCTGTCAACGTTGTAAATGATTTAGAAATCGGATCCGGTCAAGAGCCGACTTATCCGATCCATGAGGCACTGAATTGGCGGATGACTCGATTTGGGAAACAGGCAAGACAGAACCAAGAAGCGGCACTATTTATCCATGAAGACCGATCATGCTGGCAGGCAAAACTACAAGAGCCGATTTGGGATAAGGACAAACAAAAACCTCGTAAGTATGAAACCCCTGTCGGTGGTGGATCTCGGGCTTATTTTCCACCTGTACCTACTGCCATTCGGCAACGGATTGCCCAGCGATACCAGGTGAGCATTCCCCTCGATGGCAGCTTTTGGGAGTGGGTGCGGCGGAGCAAGGTTCCGGTGGTGATCACCGAGGGGGCAAAGAAGGCGTTAGCGCTTTTGAGTCAGGGCTATGTAGCGATCGCGCTATACGGGGTAAACGGGGGATATCGCAGTAAAGATGCGATCGGCAATCCCTGCGATCCCTATTTGATTCCTGATTTGGTGCCCTTGATCAGCGAAGGGCGATCGGTTTTTCTGGCGTTTGACCAAGATGCTGCCGTCGCCACCCGCCAGAAAGTCAATCTCGCCATCGCCCGATTTAGCAAATTGTTGACGAAGGAAGAGGCGACGGTTCAGGTCGTTCAGTGGGATGGGGCGATCGGGAAGGGGGCAGATGATCTGATGGTGAATGCAGGGGCAGCGGCATTCGATCGGGCGCTAGAGGATGCACCATTTATTGATGAATGGCGGATTTTATTGCATCTCTCCAAGCAACTGACGCTCCGTCCTGCCAAAGTTGTCGAAGTCCAAGATTTGAGTACGGTGCAGTTTGACGAATTACCTACCACGGGCATCATTGGCATTGCCTCGCCAAAGGGAACCGGGAAAACCAAATGCATTGCCGGACTGCTGCGACCGGAAGATGTCGTGGCACTGGCAACCCATCGGGTCTGTCTCGGGCGAAACCTCTGTTCGCGGGTGGGGATTCATTGGCGTGGCGATCTCGATAAGGTGCAAGGGCAGTTCATCACCGGAGATGCCTACACGCTCAAAGTTGGATTCTGTGTGGATTCACTCCTAGCGATCGACCCGGATCACTTTAGTCGCTGTGTGTTGGTCATTGATGAAGTGGTGCAGGTCATGCGTCACCTGTTAACCAGTTCCACCTGCCGCAAAGATGGCAAACTCCCGGCACTGTTAACGAGGCTTCGCCAGCTTGTCCAATCTGCTTCACGGGTAATTATCGCGGATGCGGATTTGGATGATGCAACGCTGCATTACTTGGTAGAACTGCGAGGCGATCGGCAACCTGTCTATTTGATTCGCAATGATCTCAAACAAGAAGGCTATCGCGTTAACTTCATTCAGGCACCTAACGATACTCCAGCGATCGCAAAACTGGTCGAAGCCGTTCAACGTCAAGAACGAATCTTTGTGACGACGGATTCCAAAGCGGCGAGTAAGCGACTGGCAAAGTTACTCACGCAGCTCAACGTCTCTTTTCTGTTGATTAATTCCGAAACGAGCGGGGGTGCAGATGAGCAAGCCTTTATTGCAAATCCTGATACAGAACTGGAAAGCACATCCTATCAGGTCATCATCGCCACCCCCAGTCTCTCCACCGGAGCTAGTATTGAGTCGGGCTATTTTGATCAAGTGTTTGGGTTGTTCTATGGTGCATCATCCACGGATGCGGATATGTCCCAAGGCTTAAGCCGAGTCCGACAAGCGATTCCGCGCGTTGTCTGGTGTGCAGAATCGGGAATTAACCTATCCTCCGTCTCACCTTCGACGAATCCCCTTCAGTTGAAAATGGCATTAAAAAGCCGGACTGATATCAGCACCACGCTATTGCGATGCCAGTTACGGGAAGATGTTCAACTTGCGTTAGAGCAATACGATTGGCAAGCCGATCCCCATCTCCATCTGTGGTCTCAGATTACCGCCAAGACAAATTTCGGTTCTCCCAGAATTGCCGTGGTCCCTCTCTACATCTAGTGTGAGACGACAACGGTTGAGTGGTTGTGTCATGATCAAGGACGATGAATTCGGCAATCGTCATGAACAACCAGCTTCACATTCCACT
>JAAFJU010000066.1 GCA_013298165.1 Synechococcales cyanobacterium bin31.maxbin.ball.101
CCTCTTTGACATCCAAACGCAGATAGCTATCCACAAATTTTGAGATTAAGCGACTTTTTGCTGGATCCAGCTTTAACGTCACCAATAGCCGCAAACATTCGGCCTTGACCTTCGGACGGTCTTTTTTGGCAATCTTCATCTTGGACATCAAAGCTGCTGCGACAGGGTTAGGACGATCGAGATAATCCCGCCAGTCCAACTGATTCAATTGAATCGCCGCAAAATTGAACTCCAATACCTTCAGATTAGGAAATCCAACGACATGGCTCGTTTTAGCCGCTTTTTTAGGTCGAGAGCAATCATTGATTTGTACTATTGTACTGCCAAAGTTGTACGGCTCCCCCAGAATTGGGGGCCGGGGGGCTGTTCGTCAGGATCTCTTGTTCTCTACTGGATTTAGCATTGCACTTTTCAGCCAAACCGTTGGCCAAGCCACCCAAAGGGAATTACCCTTCTCGGTGATCGGTCTGTCTTTTTCTTACAGCCTTTCATTCAGAGAATTTAGTATTCTAAAATGAATTCAACATTAGCTATTCCCCAAACCTCATTAGGTGTGCTCCCCATGAAATGTTTCAGACTGCCAAAACTCTTGCTTCACCTGGGATTACTCAGTCTCCTCAGTCTTAGTTTTTACATCCCGATCGCCGAAGCCAAGTATCGACCTAAAAAAGTCGGCGGCTACAAGGGACCCACCATTCCCACCGGAACCCGAGGCACCTGCGACGATAGCAGCAGCGCCGATCGTCTCACCCCGATCGCCCCCCTCAGCCACATCGGCCAAACCGCCAACCCCTCACCCACCGTCATCTGGCACGTCCCCGACCAAAGCACCCACCCGATGATCATTCGACTGTGGAAAGACAAAGAAATACTCTGGGAAACCACCGTCCAAAGCCAATCAGGACTCATGACCCAAACCCTCCCCTCACTCACCCCAAACCAGATTTACCGCTGGCAAGTCGTCCTCATCTGCAACCCAAAACGCCCCTCACAAAATCAAGTCATCGAAGCTCCTATCACCTACCGACCCCTACAAATCCCGATCGCCCCTCAACTCGACTCCCTCACCCAAGCCGAACTCTGGTACGACGCATTAAGCGTTGCCAAAACCGATCGTAAACTTTACCAAAGCCTCCTCACGGATCTTGTTGAAGTCGAAACGTTGGCGCAGTCTCCCGGAACGGGAATTGCTACCGAAACCCCACAAACCAATCTCAACCGAGATCTCCAACAACACCTGACCAATCTAAAACGATTACTGCTCCCCTAATCTATAACCAATTTCCCACCAACACAAACGCCGACCAATAGTAGGGGTGTGCCGTCACACCACCACGCTTAATCATTTTCACCTGAGCGCCCTGAAGTGCCTGTGCTTTATTCAATTTCGGATTGACCAATTGTGCATAGAGCGACGTAGACAACTGTGCCGTCGTCTCATCATTCACCGCCCACAGCGACGCGATCGCCGTACTCGCCCCCGCCTGCACCGCCACCCCCGCTAATCCCAGCGCCGATCGGTCATCTCCGATCGCCGTCTCACAGGCGGTTAATACTAATAAATCTAACGGCTCCTGATTTTTAGAAACCCGTCGAATCAATTGATCTAGTTCATTTAAATTAAACTTCTGATCCGCCTTATCCCCCATCACAAAAAACGTATCCTCCGCATCAATCCCAAACTTGCCATGGGTCGCAATATGCACCACCGAATAGCTTGCATTTTGCAGCGCGATCGTCAGTCGTTTGCGATTGAACTCATCATCCAGTAACGTCGTCGTCCGGGGAACACTGCGGGTAATGCCTTCAAGTTCCCCACGTACCTGTTTTAACGGTTGGAAATAGCTGGTGCCGATCGTCGCTTCCTGAGTTAACCCCAACGCCAAAATATTGAGATTAGGCCGATCGAACGGCTTCGCATCCACCAGGCTCAGACTTGGAGCCGTTGCGATCGCTACTTTTTCAATTAAAAACTGTTTTCCATCATGCAGCGCTGCCATCGGCACTGTCCGCAATAATCCATCCTGCACAAACACCAACGTTTCAACCCCGACCAACTCCGTCTCAAACGGCTTCACCAACCACCCATAAAGCGTTTGCGCCAGTTTTGGATCATAGCCCTGAGCCGCTGTATCAAAGCTTTCTAAACCAATGCGATAGGCTTCAATCGTCTTTTCTAACTCCGATCGCTTCACCGAAATCCAGTTAAACTTCCGATCCCCATTGGGCAAACTAATAATCACCGCCGTCCGATCGTCCCCCACCACCGTCGTCAAGACCGCCGCGCCTTTTTGAACTCGCTTGTCAATACGATCTTTCGCGTAGGCAATCACACAGTTATTACCAAAATAGTTTTGTAGTTCAGCGAGTTTCAATGCGTCTAGCGTGGTCAATGTGGATTGAAGATTATTAGCCTGAGCTTGAATCGTTCCTTTGGGATTACCTTTTTCATTAGATTTAGTTGAACGGGCGATCGGACCTGTAATCACTGCTTCCTGAGACAGGCGGAGGTCTACTAATTCTCGATAAATTGGATCGATCGTGTCTCGAAAATCAAACTGTGCCTCCCGATTGGCACTCACCATCTCCTGGCGCAACTGCTCTAAGATCTCCACCGATCGCTCATAGGCCGCCAACGCCCCGATCGGGTCGCCCTTTTCCCGCAGTAAGCGTCCCCGCTGCCATTCCCACAGATATAAACTATCGCGATTAGCAAGGCTTTGGCCAGACGCAAGAATTGCCCGCTGAGAATATTGCAATGCCTCATCCCATTTGCCCTGACATTCTGCGAGATTGCCTAAAGCGCCTAAGGCAAAAGCACTAGCCCGCTGGTCCCCGATCGTCGCACCAATGGTTTGGGCTTGTTGCAGTAATGTTTCCACAGTCTTGTACTGACTGACCTCACCACAACGAACTTTAGACAGCGCATTCCCCGAACCTCTAAATTGCAACAATCGAGCCAAATCCATCCATCCATAGGCCGTTAGACGTGAAGGAGGCAATTGCTTTAGCAAGGTCTGCGCCTTTTCCCAAGCCTTCCCAGCCTGATCCGTCTCCTCCAATCGTTGATAAATTGGGATCATATTCGTCAAGGCTTGTAAGTAAGCAGAACGATCGCCCGTCGGATTCAACTGTGAAATGCTGGATTGATAATATTGAATCGATCGACGATCGGACTCTCGACCTTCTAGCATTAACTTTTTTGCCACATTGGGATCCTGTATAGCAAAGGCTGAAGCTTTTCGATAGCGCACTGCCGCCTGATGACTATAGGTATTTCCTAAACTATTATTAGCCGCTGCCTGAAACGCAGGAATATTCAACTCTGCTGCTAAGTTCAATGCTAAATTCAACACCTGAATGGCCTGAACATAATTGCCTTGAAGTCGATGCACTTCGCCTAAACTGCCTACCCCTGCTGCTTCCGTCGATCGATCGCCCAGTTTTCTAGCTAGACCGATCGCACTTTTCACACTGCATTCGCGTTCTGATTGATGGTCACAAAGTAAGACCTGAGCATTTTGCGACTGGCCTTGACGGCTGAGGGCTTGGGCTTTTTCGGTCAAAATTCGTGCTAGTGACGCTGCATTCTGGGTCCGTTGATGTAGGGTAATGAGTTGATTCCAGGCTTCAATTTCGGGCTGGGACTGGCCGACTTGTTGATAGGTGCGGGCCAGGTTTTCTAGAATGGTGGCCTGCTGTTTTGGATCTTGGGTTTGCTGAAGCGCCCCTCGCCAGCTTTCGATCGCCCCAGGGTAATTCCCGGATTGATATTGACTCAAGGCTTTCTCCGGTAACGTCCCAGATTCAGCGCGAACCGAATGACCGCAGATCAGACTTGCGATCGTCATCCCTGAAACAAAACAAAACCGAAACAGACGAGACCCATCGTTCATCGTAAATGCACCTTAAAGTCTTCTATTAACTTGGAATACTTTTCTCTTAGACTAGCGGCTTTCGATCCATCGATCGATGCTCTTTACGACAAAGTTCAAATTCATTCCATGTTTTGTTGGGATTTCTTGACCAGAAAATTATAGTATAAAAGATTCCAGTATGATGATTGCTAATTTCTGGGTTGCATTTAATTTTTATGTCAATAAAATATTTAGTTTCGCTTACGTTTAAGGCCCTACCTTTTTTGATCGCAGTTTTTTGTCAAGCCGAAACCCAAGCGCAACCCCTACCTAATCCAAGTATTTCACTGCCGAAAGATACTCCCGATCGCATCGAACCCCCACGTCCCACGCCGCCCACCGTCCCCATTCCCAAAGCTCCCCCCACTGACCCTATCCAAATTCCTCCAGTTCCCACACCTCCGATTAATCCCACGGGATCACAACGGAGTATTACTGTTAAAAGTATTCGGGTAGTGGGCCAGACCGTTTTAAAAGCTGAAATCGATCGATTAATTACTCCCTACATCGGTCAGTCGAAAACCTTTGATGAACTACTAGAACTGCGATCGAACATTACGCAGTTATATCTCGATAATGGCTACCTTTCATCAGGGGCATTTCTGCCGAATAATCAAGATCTCAGTAGTGGAGAAATTACTATTCAAGTGATTGAAGGGGATCTCGAAAAAATTGAAATTACGGGATTATCACGTTTACGAGAGGGGTATGTTCGAAAACGATTAGAACTCGGAGCTTCAACACCGCTCAATAAAACAAACTTAGAACGATCGCTGCAACTCCTACAAATTGATCCCCTCATTGCCCAAATCAATGCAGAACTCGGAGCCGGAACCGTTCCCGGTCGTAACATTCTTCGCCTCATTGTCAAAGAAGCTTCTGCATTCCATGGTAGCATTGCCCTAGACAATCAACAGTCTTCCAGTGTGGGTGCCCTGCAAGGCAATGTTTCTATTAGCCACGATAATCTTCTGGGCTTTGGCGATCAACTGTCCCTGGGCTACGGACGTACCACCGGACTCAATCTCTACAGTGCGGGCTATACCATTCCATTCAATGCTCGCAATGGGACGCTCAGCCTCCGCTACAGCACTAACAATAGTAAAATTATTGAAGATCCCTTTGAAGCTTTGGGCATTCGGAGTGATAGCCAAACGCTTTCCCTCGCAGTTCGGCAACCGTTGATCCGATCGGTGACATCAGAATTTGCGATCGGTTTTGCGTTGGACCTGCGGCGAAGTCGGACATTTATCTTGGATACGATTCCGTTTTCTTTTTCTGAAGGCAGCCGTGACGGTGAATCTAAAGTAACGGCCCTTCGGTTTATTCAAGATTGGGTCGATCGCAGTTCAAATCGGGTATTGGCGGCGCGATCGCAGTTTAGTTTAGGGATTAATGCATTTGATGCCACAATAAATTCAGGCAATAGTCCCGATGGTCAATTTTTTAGTTGGCTGGGGCAGTTTCAATGGGTTCAGCCGATCGCACCCCGAGTGGTTTTGGTCAGTCGATTAGCCGCTCAGCTTACGCCTGATCCATTGCTATCTCTAGAGCGGTTTAGTTTAGGTGGGGCCGATACAGTCCGTGGATATCGTCAAAATCAAGTGGTTTCAGACAATGGAATTTTAGGCAGTTTTGAACTGCAAATTCCCATCACAAAAAATCCCCAACTACTACAACTTCATCCCTTTCTCGACTGGGGCTATGGCTGGAATCGACAGGGCGATAATCCGGATCCTAAATTTATTGCAAGTTTAGGACTAGGACTGCGATCGAGACTTCCATTTGGTCTTGAAACTCGGTTAGACTATGCCATTCCCCTCATTCGCAACAACCAACTCGAAGACCAAAAACTCCATTTTTCGCTTCGATATCAACTGTTCTAACTGAAATCTCAAATCATTAACGGATTAATTTGAGGATTATCAATTCCAAAGATCTAACGGCAACGATCGCGATATTGCTTCGGGGTGACGCCAAGCCGTTGGTGAAATAAGCGGGTCAAGTGACTCTAGGTCTGTAATCCCACTTGATGCGCGATCGTTAAAATCGGTAAATCACTTCGTCTGAGCAACGTACAAGCCCGATCGAGGCGTTGTTGCATGACATACTGATGCGGGGTCAGACCGAGGCATTGCTTAAATAATGCAGCAAAATGTCCCGGACTCAGTTGTACAAGTTGTGCAAGTCGATCGACCCTCAAATCCTCCATCAGATGGGCTTGTACATAGTCTTGAATCTGTTGCATCTGCTGGAACGTAAGTTGCCCCGATGGCGTGCTTACAGACGCGGTACCGTACCGTCTAGCGACATGGGTGGACAACGCAATAGCGATCGCATCGGCATAGTCAGCCCCCGTTTCTCCAGCGGTCCAGGCTTCCTGCTGCAATGCCAACCCCATCTGCTCAATCAATGGATCACGAATCTGCCACTGAGCCTTCAAGTTCAATCCCTGAGTCAAGTCCAAGACCTTGGGGTCTAGGAAGAGTTCGATTAATGGCACGTCTCGATCGATAAAGGTCCGAGGAAACAGTTCACTCACAGGCAAAATAATAATATCGCCCTTTCCATAATCTCGATAATGCCAAGTTCCCTCGATCAAAAAGCTCCCCCGAAAATTACCCTGCGCGATCACAATCAAATGTCCCGGCATCGGAGCTTCCGGCATTTCGCCACGCGGTTCATGCTCGTAGATTAAGTTGAGCTTTCGCCAACCATAGGCAAAACTATTGATGAGATGAACATGCTCTTCAGGGGGGCGATCGGACATCACACATCACCTTAATGCAACAATTAATCAGCATTGTACAAAACTTTCACAATTTAAAATTTGATAACGCTTCTAGCTCACTACGGAAGCGCTGAGTTAACGACTCTGGGTCAGCTTGCGTCAAAGACACTGAGTCACAGTTTTGAAACTGACAGAATTGGGTGATGGCATCGACAAAGGCATTCATGAACAAATCTTCATTGAAATCCTTAAAACGATAGAGTTCTAAATGAAGGAATTTAATCTCTAATTTTCTAATCTTCCGGTGGGCTTTACAATCCATCCGCCCAATCCATTCATCACGGTACAGTAACGGTAGACAAAAATATCCGTACTGCCGTTTGGCTTCAGGCACATAGCATTCTAACTGATAGTCAAATTGAAACAGGGCTTTGAGCCGATCGCGCTGGATTACACTGTTGTCAAAGGGGGAAAGGATGACCATGCGGTTGGTGACTGGGGGAAGTGGACGATCGATCGCCCCCGTTTCCAATATAAATACTTCACCGCTGCTCACTTGGATTTGCCCTAATGTCCCCTGCGCCAATCGTTCGTGGACGAGGGTTTTAACAGCTTTGCGGAGTTCAGAATCTCGGCGCTGGTAGGTTAAGCCTTTGAGTGAAACCACACCATGGCATCGTAACTGTTGGTCTACGAGGTGGGCCGCAAATTCGGATCGACTGGGCATTTGTGTATTGACTTGGGGGGGCAGGACGCGCTCGGTTAGATCATAGGTTTTTTGAAATCCTTCCCGATCGCTGACCATGAGGTCGCCTTCCATATAGAGTTGTTCGAGCGCTTTTTTGGCGGGTTTCCAGTCCCACCAGCCTGCCCGTTTTGGGGTGTTGGTTTCGATATCGCGCGATCGGATGGGACCCTCTGAACGGATGCGGGACAGTAATTCATCCATGAGTTTCTGATCACGGGTTTTAAACCAATGGATTTGACCGCTTTTAATCGCCTGTTTATAGGGCAAGGAGAAGCGAAAATCAGTCATGGGTAAAAAAGCAGCGGCATGGGTCCAATACTCAAAAATGTCCCGATCGAGCAATAGTTGATGGGTCATAGTGGACTTGAACTCTGGCACTCTGGCGTACAGAACGTGGTGATGTGCGCGTTCCACCACAGAGATGCTATCAATCTGGACATAACCAATGTGGTGAATGGCTTGACGCGCCCCTGCCAAACCCCTGCCATAGGGCTGAACTTCCACTAGCCCCTGTGCAGCCAAGGCAAGGTGGCGTAAACGAGCCAAATCCTGTGGATGTGTGATTTCAAGCATAGTCACTTATGGGTTGTGTACCAACAATCGACATTTATTCGCTGGTGCTGGGATACTCGATCGTCTCGCCATCTCAAGGTCTGAGGTGGTTTTAGCGAAAAAGCGAAATCATGTGTTGTTTCCCAGATGAGACCCGCTTGGATCGATCCCGTCTATGATAATCTAAAAAGACCGATCGGTCTTTTCTATGTCTAAAGCCCAGCAAACCCAGCACCATATCCTGGAACAATCCGCCATCCTGTTTAATCAACAGGGCTATGCCGGGTCGTCCATGGCGGATGTCATGCGGGTGACGGGGTTACAAAAGGGAGGAATCTATAACCATTTCAGCAGTAAAGATGAATTGGCATTAGCAGCCTTTGATTTCGCCGTGCAGCAAATGCAAATGCGATTCTTAGGAGTTCTCAAAGGGAAACGTCGTGCCCTCGATCGGCTAATGGCAATTTTATCCATCTATGAAACGCTATTGGAAAATCCTCCGATTGCGGGTGGATGTCCATTGTTGAATACTGCGGTTGAAAGTGACGATACCCATCCTGCCCTGCGGGAACGCACTCAATTGGCTATGACAAACTGGCTGAACTTGCTACGGGGTATTGTTCAACGTGGCATCGATCGCGGGGAATTACAACCGACGATCGATCCCGAAATGATCGTCACAGTGATGATTGCAACGATCGAAGGCGGGGTGATGTTGACGAAGTTGTATGGCGATTTGGTCTACATGCAGCGATCGATCAACCATCTCAAAACCTATCTCCAGCAACAGGTCCAGACTTAACGCTTCTTTTTTTAACCTTAAACCGACCGATCGGTCTTTATTTTAGGAGATGATGAAATGTTGAAACTCTACTACGCGCGTCCCTCGGCTTATGCCCGTCCCGTCTGGTTGGCAATCTTGGAAAAACAATTACCTGTTGAATTGATTCCCGTAAATCTGGGTGGGGAACAGTTTGAGCCTGAGTTTTTAGCGTTGAATCCCTTTGCTCATATTCCAGTCTTAGTGGATGGCGATTTTCGAGTCTTCGAGTCACGGGCAATTTTGGATTATCTAGACGCTCAATATCCAGACCGATCGCTCTTACCCAGCGATCCCAAAACACTGGCGATCGTCCGTATGGTGCAGTCCGTTGCATTCTCAGAGCTGTTGCCATCAGTGATTCGGCTCATTGTTTTCGATCGAGACAATTCTGATTGGACTACCGCATCTCAGCAAGTATTAAAGGTGTTGACTTTTTTTGAATCACTATTGGCAGAAGGTCCATTCTTTGCAGGGGAACAGCTAACAATGGCGGAGATTGTGGCGGGTACTTTAGTGCCTGTGCTGCCGAATTTGGGCATTAGTTTAAGGGACTATCCCAACTTAAAAGCTTGGTCCAGTCGGCTGTTAGCGCGTCCCAGTTGGCAGGCGATCGCACTCACCCCAGACGAGTGGTCTGATTTTAAACGCCGAATTAAAGTCCTTCCCAAAGTCTGGGAACGGCGACGACGAGAAGCCGATCGTTCCAATCTTCAAGGATAAAAGCAGTTTTGATCGATCGGTTAATCTCCCAATCTTGTACTACGTAAATCCCTCTCGTAGTACAAGATAATCTTGTTCTTGGATTTAAAGTCTTCATGCCGCCTTCCTACTGGGATCACCGGAGTCTCTGTTTCGCGGGTCTTGGGGATCTTCTATAGGGATTGGAATACTTCCTTAATGGTCTTACCGATGTTGTAGCATTAATTTTTTAATCAATGCTACGAACTTAACCTTCTCGATCGAGGATGAGTCTGGCTAATTGAAGTTTACATAATCGTCCCAAGGTTTCCATCGCTTGCTCAATCTTGGGCGACCAGGGCAACCCACAGGTGAGCCGTAAACAATTGCGATAGTTGCCCGAAGGCGAGAACATGACACCGGGTGAAATCTGAATGTCCTGCGCCAATGCTTCTTCATGCAGCACCAATGAATCAAACTGCTCCGGAAACTCCAACCACAGGATAAATCCGCCTTTCGGTCGGGTAATCTTTGTCTCAGCCGGGAAATGAGCATAGACCGCTTGAGTCATCCGATCGACCTGCATTTCAAAATTTCGTCGCAGTTGCCGCAGATGTCGATCGTAGCCACCATTGGTGAGAAAGGCTGCGATCGTCAGTTGGGGAATGACCGCTGTGCTGAGATTCATCGTCATTTTTAATTGTTCGACTTTAAGCTGATATCGACCGGGCGCACACCAGCCAATGCGAAGTCCTGGTGACAGGATTTTGCTCATGGAGGAGCAGTATAGGACCCAACCTTCGGTGTCAAAGGCTTTGATTGCTTTTGGACGATTGCCTTCAAAGTTCAATTCGCCATAGACATCATCTTCAATCAATGGAATGTTGTACTGGGTGATTAGTTTCGCGATCGATCGTTTATTTTCATCACTGATGCAACTTCCAAGGGGATTATTAAAATTGGGAATCAAAACGCAAGCGGCAATTTGGTGGTTTTGGAGTGCGGATTCTAGTGCAGTGAGCGAAACACCTGTTTGGGGATGGGTGGGGAGTTCTAATGCTTTGAGGTGAAGGGCATTGAGGATTTCAAGCAGGTTGTAGTAGGTGGGAGATTCGATCGCGACGGTATCGCCGGGTTGCGTGACGGCTTGCAAACACAAATAGATGGCTTCCGTTGTGCCATTGGTAATGATCAGTTCATTGGGATTCAGCGCACAGCCTGCGTCCATGAGCCGTCGAGCCACTTCATGGCGGAGTTTGAGCGATCCAGCAGGGACATCATAGCTATGAATGATTGAAGGGGCTTCCGATCGGGTGACTTGTCCCATCAACCGATTGAGCGCGGCTAAGGGAAACAGATCGGGGCTGGGAACAGCGGTACCTAGTTGGAGCAAACTCGGATCGCGTTTACTGGCATAGACCCGATAGGCAAGGGAGACGGCAATCGGCTGATCGGGTATTAATTGAGTGGATTGTTGTGGCTCTGCACGGGTGTGAGTCGCCACGGATTTAACGTAATAGCCAGACTGCGATCGCGCATGGACCCAGCCCTGATCTTCGAGGACACGATACGCTTCCAAAATCGTTGAAATACTGACTGAAAGCTGATCGTGAAGTTTCCGCACCGACGGGAGCCGATCGCCCGGTTGCAAGGTGCCTTCGGTCATCAACTGCCGCAACCGATCGGCGACCTGTTGATACAGCGGATGATCATTATTTTTATTCGGCAAGTCAACATTCATCGCAGTTTCCTCTCACCATGACCAATACAATCGTGTCGATAATTAACCCAAACAGTTGATAAAACCTAAAGTGTAACCATCACAATCTAGGATAACTGTCCCTGGTGACATTCGATCCAACTCGCGACAATAGAACTCATGCAGGACCTATTCACTCTTTGCACACCCCAATCATGAAAGAAACTTATCGTCCGTCTCGCATTCAAATCCATGCGCTAAATTTTGTAAGCATTCGATCGATCTTAAGAATGCTGTCTGCTACACTTCAGACACAGATCACCCAATGGTTACGCCACAGAGATGAACCCAAAATCACTCAGTGCCGCGATCGAAAAGGGAATCTTTACTATCAAGTCTATGACCCCACGACTCATCGTTCTGCCAGTTTTGGCTCTGAATCTGAAGTTCGGTGGTGGTTAGAACAGCGATATTCGCAATAATAGTTTCCCCTATGGCAACCCGAATTGGTGCGCGCAGTAAAGAGACCGTCGATCGATCGGTCTTACAGCAATTAAATGCAGGGATTTTGCAGACGGCAACCTTGTCTGAATGCCTGTCGGTTGATTTTGCCGTCCTGATGGCGACTGTGTTTCCTGAGATTGATTCAGAGGCGATCGATCGAATGAAAGCTGCGGAAAGTTTAGGTATTACAAAGCGAATGGCATTAGCTGCCGCGATCCTATCCGAACAGCTTGATTCTAAAATGCTCAATCGGTTGTATCAACATCCCTCCGATACGATTCGAGGTTGGGCAGCTTATGGGATAACTCTAGATTCATCTGTGAATTTAGAAACTCAACTCGATTGGATTCGTCCCTTTGCCAATGACGATCATTTTGGGGTTCGTGAATGGGCTTGGTTGGCGTTGCGTCCCATGATCGCGAAAGAGATTACCCACTCCATCCAACTTCTATTGCCCTGGGCGATCGATGAATCTGCCAATATTCGTCGGTTTGCGATCGAAGTCACGCGCCCAAGAGGTGTCTGGTCCAAGCATATCGCGGAACTGAAAGCCGCGCCAAATCTGGGGGAAGGGCTGCTCGATCGGGTCATGGAAGATCCATCACGGTATGTTCAAGACTCTGCGGCGAACTGGCTGAATGATGCCTCAAAGAGTCATCCCGACTGGGTGATCGATTACTGCGATAAGTGGCGAAACAAAAGCGACTCCCAGACCGTGAGTTATATTACTCGGAGAGCGCTACGCAGTGTCTCCAACTCAAAAACTTAAATATCCTGGCAAAGCTGTTGCGGTAATTGTTGTAAGACACGGTAAAATGGCGCATAATCCCGCAATCCTCGTGATAGGACTAATGCACCTTGAATGGTGATCAACGATCGGAATTCATTACAGGTCGCACAGAGATCCAAGCATTTCTGACCCGGAAATGGGAGAAAGAACAGGATTACCGTTTACGCAAAGAGCTATGGTGCTTTATGGATAATCGGATTGCAGTCCGATTTGAATATGAACGGCATGATGAAGCTGGAAACTGGCACAGAGCCTATGGCAACGAGAATTGGGAATTTGCTGAAAATGGTCTGATGATGAAACGGTTTGCGAGTATCAATGACTTGGCGATCGAGGAACGCGATCGGAAATTCCGTTGGGAACGCCGTTAAAACCGTCGTGGTGAAAATAGTTATATCTGTAGAGTTAAATGATTACTAACTTTAGATTATTTGGGTGCCGAAGGCGGCGGTGGGCTTTCGCAGGAATACTTAAATCCCAGGTTACATCTAACTTCCGGGATCGATAGTGCAGATAAAATAACCACAGCTAATAAAATCCAATCTCTAATCTGAGAGGTACGTTTCGATCGATCGGATGGATTGGGACTTTGTGGAGAATTTTTAGTCATTTTTTAAAGTGCGATCCTGTACTCAATGATTTTAACCTCAAGCTTCTGACCTCACCAGTGACTTAAGACATTATTAGGATGACGTTCGTCATATTGCCAGTAGAACATACGAGATCTTGTTGTCTCCAGATAAAAGGTGAGGGCTAGCTTTCATGGTGGCAGGTCGAATCAGCGATCGCAAAATTAGGCGTTTTCACCCCTATGCCCTGTGTGCCTGCGACGGTTTTTCCTTGGATTCCAGGTGCCTCAAAAGTGCTTATTCGACTCTATTTATTCGCTGGTGTTGGGATACTCGATCGTCTCGCCATAATCGCCTTCGGCAACGATGTCATCGGTGGGTTGCCAGTCGTTGGCTTGAATGACGAAATCAAACTGTTTCTTTAATTCGTCGGAGGAGAGTCGTTCCAGCCCTTTGGCCCAGGGCATCCCAAAATTAAAGGGCAATGCGACGTCTGATTCCATTTGCCGATCGCGATTGATAAAGCGAAAATACTGTCCCATGGGAATCACCTGATGAGGATTGTGATAAGAGGTCTGAGGTGATTTTAGCGAAAAATCGCGGGGAATTACAACCGACGATGGCGGAGATTGTGGCGTGTTCTTTAGTCCCTGTGCTGCCGAATTAAAGTCCTTCCCAAAGTCTGGGAACGGCGACAACGAGAAGCCGATCGTTCCAATCTTCAGGGATAAAAGCAGTTTTTATCGATCGACCACTTTTCCTTTACGCCAGTACTGTTTGGAGGTCCGATCGCCCTGTCTCACCGATCGATACCAATAGGGACCATGGAGCTGATGGCCATCGGCACAGCGACAGTTGGATTTACCGCATTTACGATACTCCGATCGCCATCCCGCTTCAGGGGTAGGCTGATCATCTGAATCGGTTAATTCCCGTTCTTGTATTTGTTCGCTGAGATAGGCGACCAATTGTTTTAGATCTGAGAGAGAAAGCCGATCGGCTTGGACCGCAAGGCTGTGGGGCGAGGGTTTACGCGGCATAACAATCCTCCTTGTCTTGTACTACAAAAGGGAAAAATGTGGTACAAGATAGTCTCTTTCTGAGAAAGTCGATCGCTGAAACTCCCTCTCTATAAACGATCGGCGTAGTTCCCGATCTGAGAAAGTTAGTCTCCCAATCTTGTCCTACATAAATCCCTTTCGTAGTACAAGACGGTTTTGTTCTTGGATTTAAAGTCTTCATGCCGCCCTCCTACTGGGATCACCGGAGTCTATGTTTCGTTGGTCTTGGGGATCTTCTATAGGAATTGGAATACTTTCTTCTTCCCATATGTAGGTGAATTCATAGCTTTCAGGATCACCCCCACTTTCAAATGAGTTATTTAAACAAAGGGGTGATCCTGCGGCGGTTTCGCTTCCCTGTCGTCTCATTCTTCGACGACTGAGAATGATCTGAATCTCATCCCACTCCAGCGCGTCAACACCGTAGATACGCAGCTTCTCACCTTCGTGACCTTCTGCTCGGTTTGACCAGCAGCGCTGCTTCACGGGAATGCCAAGCTGTTCAAGGAGTTGATGGGCGATTTGGACCGCTGACATGGTGTCAGTGATGGTGAAATTCAAAACCGATTTGATTTCTTTGCGGTGCTGTTTGGCACAGTCGCCAAGTTCTGCTAGGTCGTATTTGGTCCACGATCGATCGCGATCGATAAAGGCGTGAAGTCCGAGATATTCCCGCATCTTGTGCTGCAGGGTTGAAGTGCCGATATCCCAAGCACATAGCCCTTTTCCCCAAGCAACTTGACGTTCTAGACCTTTCAAATCTCGTTCTTGACAAAGACCTGTTTCTAATTGGTTTTCCAGGGCTAACAGTTGTTGTCGCCTTCGGCCTTGTTTATCTTTGAGGACGATTTCGGGTGTTAGTTCTTCTTCAGTGAGTCCGTAGAAGTCAGCGAGAATGGTTTTTTCTAGGCTGAGTCGTTCTTGGGGTGATAAAGATTCTTGATTTTCAAGGGTGACTCTTTCGCTGATTGAAAGCATTGGAGCTTGGGCGATCGCTTTTGCTTCAGCTTCTTTGAGTTCCCGTCTGATATTTTTTAATTGCTCTTGGGCAACAGGATCGGTTTCTAGATCTAGAACTTTGACCTGATTGCCTTCGTAACGGAGTCGGACTTTTAGGGCCGATCGGAGGCTCTGCATTGCTCTATGAGTCGAAGCTGAAATCCTGGCCCAGAGGTTCAAATGAGGATCACCTTGCCAATCGTAATTCGTCAAATTCTCTTGGGCATCGGGCGTGAGATCGTTCCATAATAGATTGCTAATGGCTTGGGTTCTCTGTTGGAGTGCAGTTTTGATCACCAACGGGTTGATGCTATCGGAAACACCTGCCCGATCGATCCCCCGTTGCGCACACCAAACCGTTCTGGGAATAGGTTGACGAACACGACCTAACCCTTGGGCCATGTCAGCATCGGGAATGATGCCGTAAAAAATACCAAACACTTGCTGGAAATAATTAGATTCAATACTGACTCCAGTGCAAAGACTGGGAGTTGCAATGATTGCATCCCAGGTTGGGTCATTGGCTAGGAACCGATCGGGATTAGTAATAAATCGCTGTTCTTCCTCACCACCGCTGGTTTCAGAGTTAATGACGAAGACTTTGGCACCAATCTTTTCGAGTTGTTTTTTTAGCGTAAGACTTGCTGCTTTAGAATCGGTGGTAACGAAGGTGCGTTGACCGGATTCGACGGCTTTGTTCAGGAGGACGATCGTTGCTGAAGGATTAGTGGCTTCGACGAAATCAGTTGGATAACCTTGAACTTCGATATCATTGCGGATCAAATAGATCGGTTTCCGGACTTCGCGGAGTGACGAAACGTAGTCGAGAGTTGCGTCATCGAGATCGGCGTCGGCCAGGATGATGAGTTTAGAGGTTTGGATGATGGCTTTTAGGCGATCCAGCAACGCAGCCAGTTTCCCGCCTTTGCGACAGGTGGAGCTGAGGAGTAAATGTCGAAAGACCTGAACGGCTTCGTCGATGACTAATGTGCAACCTTGAAATTTTGTGGGGTCGATCGCCAGTAGTGCATCTACACAAAACCCAACGCGCAGAGTATAACCATCTCCGGCGATGAATTCTCCATTCACTTTATCGAGGTCATTCCGCCAATGGATATTCAAACGTTGGCAAAGGTTTCGACCGAGACAGACTCGGTGAGTAGCGAGGGCGACTTTGCCGTCTTCGGGTAAGTTAGCGGCGATGAATTTGGTTTTGCCAGTTCCTTTGGGAGAAGCGATCGCCCAAATCCCATCCTTGGGTAAATGCTCTAACGAAACGGTGGAGAGGTCAGCCGCATGAACGATCTGAGCGGCATCGTAAGTGAGCTGTCGTCGAAGGAATTGTTCGATTTTCCATTCTTCAAGCGGAAGGGCGCGATCGTAGGCGGTTTGAAACGCTTCGGGTCCGCGATTGACGATCAAATCATCGCAACCTTTTCCGTCTATGCCATTCCATTGAATGATGTGGACGATCGCACCAGCTTTAGCCAGAACAGTCCCAAATCTCGACAAAGCTCTAGCGACGGCTTGATTAGTTTCAGCAGCGGCATCTTGGTCAAAGGCTAGATAGACGGGCCGACCGGGTTGGATCAACGCTGCAAGATCGGGAATTAGGTAAGGGGTGCAGGTCTCGCCGAGGGCGTCTTTCGATCGGTAGCCACCATTCACCCCGTAGAGTGCGATGCCGAGATAGCCCTGGGTCAGTAGTGCCAATCCCTTTTTGCCGCCTTCTGTGAGGACGATCGGGACTTCAGGTCGAACTTTGAGCCAATCCCAGACACTGGATTTGGGGGGAACGAGGGTTTGGTAGCGATCTTGGATGCGCGATCGGGTTTGGGCATCTAGATTTGGGAAGAAGGCTCGGGAACCGGATCCGACTGGGGTTTCGTATTTGCGAGGTTTTCCCTTTTTTGGATCCGCGATCGGGTCTGATAACTTTGCTTGCCAGGTGGAGCCGTCTTCGTTTTTAAAGAGTGCGGCTTCTAGATGCGTTCTAGCTTGTCTCCCAAATCGGGACATGCGCCAGTTGAGCGCGTTGTGAATCGGATAGGTAACTTCTTGACCTGCGGTGACTTCGGTGTCTTGGACGAGGGCTATGGCGTGGTTGAAGAGGTCTGTCGCGATCGCGCTGCCTTGGATGAATTCTGTTGCGATCGTACTTTGAAAATTGAGGGCTGTTAATTCAGTCTGAGTTGTAGGCAGCATAGCGAATTTGATTCAAGCTTGAACAGGGTTCTAATCCTAGGCAATGCAGTAAACAGCTCTTTTTTAAGTAAACGGATCAAGATCATTAAAGATCATTAGTCGTGTTTACTAAATTTGAAAGACTTATCTGGAAAGTGATTTGAGCGATTTAAAAAAACTTTTGTCCCCTAGGTCCGGGTACTTTGTCTGTTGGGGTCGGGCAATTTGTCCAGATCGGTCGGGATCAACTGCATCCTAGGGTCGGGCAAAAAACGTCCCCGAGGGTCGGGGTAAACATCCCCTAGGGTCGGGCAAAAATGTCCCCGAGGGTCGGGGTAAACATCCCCTAGGGTCGGGTAAATATGTCCCCCTAGTCCGGGCATCTGTTTACTGCTGAAAGTCTTGCTGTGTAATGGTTTTGGGAATCTAGTAGAAGCTTGATCGCTTTGTTTACTGTTTACTGTCTTTGAGGCTGAAGTGTTTACTGTTTACTATCTGTTTACTAGGTTGATTGCCGATCGGGGTGTTTACTGTTTACCGCGATCGAATCGCTCGGTGGGCAGGGTTGATCCCTAAAGATCGAGGAGTGCTTGGATTTGGGTGGCGTCTTCGGGTTTGAGGCTGCGTTTCTCGCGTTCGAGGAGACTGACCCACATTTTGGTTCGTCCGAGTTGCTGCCCAAGTTCTTCCTGGGTCCAGCCTTTGGATTCTCGGGCTGCTTTGATAATCGAGCCACTGAGCGCCACTGTTGGTTTGCGGCGGGGTGTACTGCTGGGTTTCGTGTTGCTGGAGTCTAGAGTGCTCTGTTTGCGGCGGTGGAGTTTGGCGATGCCGTCGGCGATTTCTTGGGGCGGATGGATGTAGAGGCGACTGTTGGAGAGCATTTCCCAAAACCCTCGGGGCCGTTTTTGGCTGCCGCGTCCGCCTTCTTTCCAATCGGGTTGAATTTCGATCGGGTAGGTGTTGGGGTCAAATTCTATGACAAATCCGGCTTCTGATAGGATCCGCAAATCATTGTCCCAAGTGCTAGCCAGTTCACTGCGGACGGTCCGATCGTGGTGGGCACATTCGACCCGATCGTGTCCGTAGGCGACATCCATTAGGGTGGTGGTGAGCATGATGTTGTGGGTGCTGACGCGCATTTTGAACGACAGCCAAGCCAACATGCGGGCAGCTCCTTCGCTGTGTTGCCAAACGCGGGTGATGGTTTGGAGTAGGGTTTTGGAGAGGACGCCGTATTGGTAAAAGGCGTTGCCTTCCTCTGCACCGCGACGGTTGAGGAAGTACTTTGCCCACATGCCTGCGCGACAGCGGATCGTGAGTCCGGTGCATTCGGCTTTGCCAAATAGATCGTGTTGCCCGTGATAGCCGATCGCGATTTCCCAGAGGCGACTTTTTTCAACGTAGAAGCTTTCGATGTTGCCTTGTTTGGGCCAGTGGAGGAAGGTGAGGATTTGGGCGGGTTGTTCGGAGATATGTTCGATCAGTTTTAGCCGCTGTTCGCGGGAGAGATCTTTGCGTTTGTCGAGGCCCAGGTAGGAGGCAATCTGGCGATCGTCGATGACAAATTCTTCTTCCCAGGGTCGCTCCAGGGTGGTCACATGCGCCGCATAGATCAGGTGCATACAGGCCGCGCGAATATCGAAGGTTTCGATCACCGCCAATGCAGCTTCTCCAGCGAGGGCTTCGGGATATTGCTCATCCGGCTCATCCGTGACCCAGAAAATCAGACTGCCTTTATCGTCTTTAAATTTGCTGGTGTAGGACAGTTTTCCGTCGGAGTCCGTTTCCCATTTTAGGTCGGTGCGCTGGGTGAGAATATTGACGCTTTCCCAGAGCAGCTTACAGGTGGCAAAATTATTGGTATTGAGATGGTTAAAGAGTTTGGGATTGCTCTTTGGAACGGTCAGATTGCTGGTAGAAGCGAGACCTGCTAAGCTTTCTAGGTCTTGAATCGATTTGCTGGCTAAATCGTATTGGTTGAGTACAATTTGAACGGCTTGTTCGACATAGGTTTGAAGTACCGTTGAGAAATTCGACTTCAACGCATCAGAGGCGTGATCGAAAATATATTGATAAAGTGTTTCTAATCCCTTTTCAATTCCAATTTCTTCCAATGTTGACGGCCCGATTTCCCGTTCCATTTCCCCAAACGCCATGCGGATCAAGTCAAACCACATATAGGAAGCTGACGATTCCCAGAAATTTAGGGCATTGACGGCCACTTCGACTTCCTTTTCGACGACTCTCGATCGTTGATGGCGAATGTCTTCCGGGATATTCAGCGTGACGGTGATGCCGTTGCGTTTCGTGGTTTTAATTTTGAGGTAGGGCGATCGGATGGTGCGAACTTGGAGTTCACCGCTTTTCAGGAGACTTTCGACGGATTGGCGATAGGCTTCGATACAGTGCTGGGACACTTTGATCGCCACGAGTTTCAGCAACGGAGATTGGGCTAGTTCGTCTTTGAACTTGGTTTCCCAATCCTGCGGAATCGCTGATAGTAGATGGTGGCGCTCAATGGTCGAGCTACTGACTTCAATCACTCCTAATATCTCCAACGGGAAAATGGTCAGATGACATTGAAATTGTAGCCTTCTTCTGGAAAGCTGATCTGAATTTTAGATAAGAGGGTGGGTTTTGTTGGAATTATTTGATTCTACAGGTATCAAGTCTCCTTCTCTACAGTTTTGTAATCTACAGTTGGCAAAACAGAGGTTCTCGTTTACTTTATAGTAAATCAGTATTACTCACTGGGGCACCACAATGATGAACCGATCGCAGGCTAGCATAGGGGAAGGGCATATTGGCGGTGGTTATGATGCTTGGCAACAAGCGCTGAAAGCAAAGGCATTGCGGGCATTTAAGCAGCCGGATTGGCTGAAGTTAGAGCTGTTACCTGGTGTGACGATCGGTGGGCAAGTGCTTTCGGAAACTCAGGTTTTGGAGCTGTTATCTGCGTTGAAAGCGAGTACGCTGACGGCTCCGCATCCGTTAGTGACGTTCGTGAAGGCGGAGGGGCAGGCGATCGTAGATTTTGCTTGGGCCGTGTTTTGGAGTTGGCACAGTGGCTCGGGTGAGGGGAAAGATAATTGGGCGATGCTGGGATTGGGTTTGCTGGGGGATGATACGACGGTTTTTAAGCTGACGCCATTGCTGCGGGAAATGCCAGGGAATGGTTTGCATAAACGGGCGGCATTAGGATTAGAGTGTTTTGCTGCGATCGGATCAGATATTGCATTGATGCACATTAACAGCATTGCCCAAAAGATTAAATATAAAAGCCTAAAAACCAAGGCTGAAGCCTGTATGACAGCTATTGGTAAGGCTCGAAATTTGACGCGGGAACAGTTGGAAGATCGGATTGTGCCGGATTGTGGATTTAGTGAAAATGGGAATCGACAGTTTGAGTATGGGATAGGGGGACGATCGTTTGATGTGCGGTTTGGGGATGAGCTTCAGCTTGTGGTGCAGGATGAGCAGGGGAAGGTAATCCGGAGTCTTCCCAAGGCAAATGCGAAGGAAGATCTGGCGATCGTGGCGGCGGCGATCGAAGATTGGAAATTGATGAAAAAGCAAGTGACGGCGGTGGTGAAGGAGCAGACCCATCGGCTGGAGTTGGCGATGGTGAATTTGCGACGGTGGTCGGTGGCGGACTTTGAGGCGATCGTGCTGCGGCATCCGGTGTTGCGGCAGATGGCTCGGCGGGTGGTGTGGATAGGCAAGGGCGAGGCGGGTGGACAGACATTTCGGGTGACGGAGGATTGGACCTATGGGACGCAAGCCGATGAGCCATTGGACTTATCGAGTTTTTCGACGGTGGGGATTGTGCATCCGGCGCAGTTAAGCGTGGACGATCGCAGTCAGTGGGGCGAGTTGTTGAGTGATTATGGAATTATTCCGCCCTTTCGGCAGTTAACTCGGACGATTTTTGAGTTGGAGCCACAGGAAGCGGGTGCGATGACGATCGATCGCTTTAAAGGGATTCGAGTCCCCAGTTTAGTGGCTTCGAGCATTTTAAAAAATACAGGTTGGAGCTATGGCTATGATTCAAAACAACAGCGCTACGTACATTATAAATCGATCGCTTATGCCAATATGACAGCGATCGTTCAGCATGATGGAGATTTTCGGATGGATTATGACATGCGGGCGGTGTTGGGAGCAGTGTGGTTTGTGGCGGGGGAGGAGTGGAAGGGCGATCCGATCGCTTTGGCAAAGGTGCATCCGGTGGCGTTGAGTGAGGTGTTGCGATTGGTGGGGGCGATCGCCGCAAAGGCGGACGAATAGGAGAACTTGATTTAAAGTGTGGGTATCTTAAGAAAGCTGGGTCGCTATCAATCGGAGTTTGGGCTATGAATCAGCGTTCGTTGCGGTATACGGATGGGAAGTCGGACAAGTTCTGGACGATCGTGCTAGAGGATTGTTGTCATACGGTTCAGTACGGGCGCACAGGTACGGCTGGACAGAAGCAGACAAAAGACTTCCCAACGACGGCAGCAGCGCTGAAATCCTATGAGAAACTTGTGGCGGAGAAGTTGAAAAAGGGGTATTGCGAAGAAGGGTCGATCGCGATTCCTCAGGTTGAAGTTGTTGCAGAGAAATCTGTCAAAGTTGCAAAGAGTAAAACACGGACGGTTGAGACTGCGATCGAAGTAGCCCCTGTTCCACTGGTCCCTCAAACCCTGATTTATCCACCAGAACGAACGATCGCGCTTGAAGAACAGGATTGGTTTTGGAATAAATCTCGAAAACGGGAGATCTTACGACGAGAAGAAGTTCAGCCTTTTGATCTCAATGCTGCAATCGCAAAAATCAAGAAGATTCGGACCTCAGATTATGGATGGAAATGGGATTGGAGTGATATTGGAATTCCTCTAAAGCAATCTGGAGAAGAGTCCAAATTCTGGCTCATGGCAATGACCCGCTATCGAACGGAAATGCTAAATTATTACAAGACATCACCACTGAATGCTCTAGCGAGTCCACAGAAACTAACGCCTAGCATCTTCAGCCAAAGTCTTCACACTATGCTTCAAGACTCCCAAGTGATTGAGGAATTGAAGCCAGCTTCCCTTTTAGAAGCGTGCTTTAGTACAGACGCACATACCTATCTGCCAGCAGAAACCATCATACCCCTCGTAAATCTATTTCCTACTTTAGAAATTTTGAAGAAGTTGCAGGAACTTACAACCCAGACACCCTATATAATTAGCAAGACATATGAGAATTTTTCAAAAGGATTAAAATCTTACATTCTGCCATATTTGAGTGATTTTGAGATCCAGGAGATTCGACAGCATTTAAGCGCTCTTGACGGAAACTCATGGACGCCAGATTACTATAAACCTTTCCCATGGGATGCCTATCTTGCATCATATTTAGGTTGGACAGATCAGGCAGATGATTGGATTAGTCAGTGGGAAGACGATCGTTACAGTCGTGAATCTTGGCATGATCACTATCATCGCCCCCAGTGGATTATTTTAGGTCTTCCCAATGTGGATCGCATCAGCTATCAAATGCGGCGATTAAAATTGAATCTCAAAACTCCGGATTATTTAAAAGCCTGGATTGCACAGACCCGATATTCTGAATTGGATTTGGTTTGCGATAGCATTTTAAATGCCGGAAATAAAGAAGATGCGATCGAATTAATGAAGGCTTTTAAATGTGTTCAGGCACCGGAAGCGTCACTATACATGCTTGAACTGATGCTATCCTCCAAAGCACCACAGGTTGCACGACAATGGTTAGACGAAAATCCTGACCATACGATCGCCGGACTCATCCCCACCGCCACAGGCAAAGGCAAACTCGCCGAAGCCGCGATCGACTTCCTCTGCAGCATGAAACGCAAAGGCCATGCCGCCTATATTCAAACCTGCATCGACCACGAATCCGCAGAAATTGCCGCTAAAATCCGATCGACGATTCTCGATGTCGAAGAAAAAACATACACCCCATTCGATCCTCAAACCACCCCCGAATGGCTCCAACAAGCGGTCGAACAACAACCCCAAAAATCAAGCAAAAAACCAAGCTGGAACATCACCCCACTCGACCTACCTCCGATCGTTATCGGTACCCAATGCCTCAACGATGCCCAGGTCGAACAATTGCTCAACACACTACGACAAAGCAAACTCGAAAGTCTGCCAACATTAGTCACAAGCCTCAAAAAAAATGCCGATCGGACCGCCCTCGATACCTTTAGCTGGAAACTCTTTGAAGCCTGGTTAGCCGAAGGCGCACCCTCCAAAGAAAACTGGGCCATGACCCAAATTGGCCTCTGCGGCAACGACTCCAGTGCCCTCAAACTCGCCCCCATGATTCGCCTCTGGCCTGGTGAAAGCCAACACCAACGCGCCGTCCTCGGACTCGAATGCCTCCGATCGATCGGCACCGACACTGCCCTAATGCAAATCAACTCCATCGCCCAAAAAGTTAAATTTAAAGGCATCAAACAACGCGCTCAAGAATGCATGGAAGCGATCGCCCAAGATCGGAAGATGACGCGCGCGGAACTTGAAGATCGGATTGTTCCAGATTGTGATTTGGACGGTCGGGGTTCGCGCATCTTTGACTTTGGTCCACGACAGTTTCAATTTGTGTTGAGTCCAGAGTTGAAGCCGATGCTGAAGGATTCTGATAATAAAGTGAAATCAGATTTACCGAAACCGAATGCGAAGGATGACCTAGAGAAGGCAGAAGCGGCGATTGCAGATTGGAAACTCCTGAAAAAACAAATCAACGAAATCATAAAACTTCAACCTGCTCGATTGGAGCAGGCAATGGTGACTGGACGACGATGGAATGCGGATGAATTTGAAATGCTGTTGGTTAAACATCCGTTAATGACTCACTTGGTTCAACGAATGATCTGGGGAAGTTATGATTCTGCAGGGCAACTTCTAGAGACTTTTCGAGTCACCGAAGATCAGACTTACTCTAATCTCAAAGATGAACTTTTTCAAATCCTAGAAAATAGACAAGTTGGCATCATTCATCCATTAAATTTATCAGAATCTCTGCGATTGGCTTGGGGAGAAGTCTTAAGTGATTATGAGATTATTCAACCCTTTGCCCAACTGAGTCGATCGCTCTACACACTCAGTACAGACGAAGAAAGTATGCTGGAAATTACCCGGTTTAACACTATTAAAATTCCTATCGTTGCGCTCGTTAGAACTCTAGAAAAGTTGAGCTGGCAACGTGGAGCATTACATGATCATGGGGATTACTCCCTTCATTTCAAATACTTTCCCGCAGCCAATTTGACAGCAGTAGTTGGAGATTATGATGAAGTATTTGTTGACTTGAGTGTGATAATTGGGAGCGGACTCGATACGATCGATGGCTGTTGCTTTTTACGCGGGATGCACAATGCGCTTTATGACTATCCAGCCCATACCTGGATGCCTGAATATACCCAACGAATACCTTTAGGTGAAGTTGATCCCGTCATCATCAGTGAAGTATTAAGCGATTTACTTACCGTTACTGCAAAAGCCCAATAATTCAGATAAAGAGCAAAATATTATGGCCAGCCGATCGAAAAAAGTTACATCTATATCCACACCCACACTGCAACGACCACCTGCTGAAATATAGCAATCCGATTTGATTTGTGAGATAACTAAATCTAGTAGTATCATCATCAATGTCGCAATGATAGACGATCTCACAACGTTCATTCGGTCAAATCCAGATCCCCGAGAACTCAAACGAGCGAT
>JAAFJU010000158.1 GCA_013298165.1 Synechococcales cyanobacterium bin31.maxbin.ball.101
GATTGGCTGCAACCGCATCACTGATAAACGTGAAATCCCGCGTCTGACGACCATCGCCAAAGACATCGATCGCCTGACCGCCGATCGCCGCCTTATAAAACTTGTGGAATCCCATATCCGGACGTTGGCGCGGACCATACACGGTAAAGTACCGCAATGCACAGAACGGCACGCCAAAGTTATCGTGATACAACATCCCTAAACGCTCTGCGGCTAGCTTCGTAATGCCATAGGGCGAGACGGGTTGAGGGGCGATCGTTTCCGCCGTGGGCAAGGTTTCTGCATTGCCGTAGATGGAAGAGGTCGAAGCATAGATAAACCGCTTTAGGTTTTTTGCATCTTTTGCCGCTTCTAAAATGATCTGTGTAGCGTTGATATTGCGCTCGGTGTACGCTCGGAAACTCGTGCCCCAGCTTGCACGGACCCCTGCTTGGGCCGCTTGATGATAGATGACATCCACATCCTCAAGCAGCAAATTCCAATCTAAAAACTGAATATCACCATCAATCAACTTGAAATTAGGATGATTAACAAAACCTGAGATGTTCTGGCGCTTTAGCTCTGGGCTGTAGTAATCATTAAAATGATCAATCCCAACGACCTGTTCACCCTGCTTGAGTAAGGTCTCCGCAATATGGGAGCCAATGAAGCCCGCCGCACCTGTAACAACGCTAATTCCCATGGGATTTCCTGCTTGAAATGAGGTTCTAAATATATGCCCAGAGTTCACTCACTCCATGGCAAATTTCCCATGATATTCACGGATCTCTCTCGTGAACGTCATGGGAAATGTCCCGTATTTCAACTCATCCGATCGGGCTTCTTAACCCTTCACCAATTGCACCAACTGCTGCAATTTACTGGGATTCTTCTTCGGAGCAGGTTCAAATTCCGGCATCGTTTCGCCCAGGTAGCGATAGTGCGCCCAGATGTCCCAATAGGAGCAACCTGGCTCAATGCGGACACCAGCCCAGTGGAGGTACTGCAAAGGCCGATCGTAAGACGGATCGATCAAAATATCGCCTTCACGCATGAAGTGCGTACTGCCCGCCCAGCTTCCCGGAACCTGATCATCCAAATTCACCAGATTAAACCGCTTCTCAATGCGCTTCAAAATCATGTAATTAATGATCGGCTGGTCCGAGGTCTTCTGCGTAAAGTCAAAATACTCAGGATGAGCCGCGCATTCAGCAAAGGTTTCGTAAATATCCTGCTCGGTGATCAAGCCTTTTTTCGAAGCCCACCAGCCACCATTAAAGATGTCCTTGAGTTCTGAATGCATGAACACGCCTTGATCGATGACGGCTTCAGAGAAGACATTTTTAATGCCCCCTCGATGCTGATAGTCGCAGGCTAGGAAATCATACTTGTCAAAATGATTGAGGTTGTCAATGATTTTTTCAAAGACGACGATGTCAGTGTCGATATAAAGAAATTCATCAAACTCCCCAAACCAGCAAGCCTGCTTTCTAAACTGGTTGGGCCTTGCAAAGAACTTTTCCCCAAAGGTGCTATGCAAGCGCTTTGACAACCGATCGATGAACTCCAGATCCTTATAGACCGTCACCCCAAAGCGTTTTCGCAAGACCGCCGCGACTTCCAGGTAGTGGTCATCGTAGGGAATCAAAACCACAGGCGTTTCGGTGTCATAGGCACGAATGCTATTGAGAAGGGCGATCGTATGATCCATGACCTTGTCATTCGCAGTGATATAAATTCCACGACTCATAAGAACAACTCCGTAAAAATCTGAGAGACAGGATTGATAGTTTAGCTAGTAGTAGAACTAGCGACGTAACTTCGCGAGAACCCGATCGGTAAACGATCGAGCATTATAGGGACGGGCTTTCCCGACAAAGTTCGGGGCATTCGATACATCATTCAAATAGCGATAATGTAAAAATACATCACGATATGGGAAGTCAATATTTTCACCATTGCAAAGCTGCTTAAATAAGCTCGAAGACAATCCGATATAATGCAAATAGGTCAAAGGATTGCTCCCATCGCACAGTTGGTCTCCGCGCATTTTGAAATGATCCGAGGTCACACAACAGCCCGTCACTTCAGAACTCGGCAACTCCAACGCATAGTTATAAATTGCCAAATTCGATCGCATCGCCCAATAGTTCAGAATGGTCTGATCAGGAGCCATGCCGTACAGGACATCATCCTCGCCCGCCTCAAGCTGACGCAGACAATAATCAAGCTGTGTTTGACTAAAGGTTCCCCGTTTTGCTGCATAAAACCCAGCGCAGAAGATTTCACGATCGAGTTGATGGGGCGTAAAGACTTGGAGCAGTTTTTCGCTTTTGCAGTTGTAGACGTGACTGACATCGCGATGCTGAAAGTCATACACGATCCAATCATGACTGTCTAACTGGTTGAAAATCGGCGTGACATCTTGCAGCAACAAGGTATCCGCATCCATGTAAATGAACTTGTCGAAGGGTCCCGAAAACGCCGCAAACCGTCGGTGCATTCCCATGCGATAGTAGGGGTCCGTCGTCACCTCAGCCCATTGTTTTTTGGCATTGGGGCAGACATCCCAGAGCCGCTTTGCCTCTGACTCCCAGTAATCCAGAACCGTTTGGTCTTGAAAAATGGTGACATTGGGCCGATCGTTAATCGCGGCCTGAAGCCGATCGCAGCGATCGTCATAGGGGAAAATACAGATTGGGAAATCTGCACCCATGACTTCGCCAATACTATTGATTAACGCGATCGCCTGATCAAAGACATGATCATTTGCTAGCGTACAGATTCCAATGGTTGCAGTCTTCATAAAATTACTTAAAGTTTTTAACGTAGTCAGAGAGCCAATTCACCAGATTCAATTTGTGTAAGATAATCTGTCTGGCTTCAGCGATCGCATCCTGGGCTTCATACCAAGCATCGGGCGTTGCTGTCACTTCTTGGATATAACGCAGCCCTTTTTCGTCCATACTGGGCAATCGTAAAAAGCTGCCCGGTGGCAACAGTTTATCCGCTGCACTCCCGCCGTAATAAATGGGCAGACACCAACTCAAGAGCGAATCCCAGAGCTTTTCGCTGACGTACCATTCATTGTCGGCGTAGTTTTCAATGGCGAGGTTGTAATAGTAGGGTGCCATGCCATACCACTTATTATTAATCGACCCCGCCTTCGCCCAATCCGGAAGCCCGCGTCCGTAAAAATCGCAGTTTGTTTCGCTGTTATGAATTAATTTGAGAAAGCTCAGTCGATCGCGATGGTTAGCGGTGCGATCGATGCCGGAAGTGATCCAACTGCAAGGCTTCTGTTTGATCGGTGGTGGGAGTTGGTTGAGTTCTTCAAAGGAGTTGGTCAAGTACCAAATCGCAGGCATATAGTCCGGATTTGGGGATGCGTCATCCGGGCCAGAAATGTAGGCCGCATAAGGTTTTGCTTGGTTATAGTAATCAATATTTTTCTGCACTACTTCAGCAAGAGGAGGTTCGCGCCAAAGGGAAATGGTGCGGCTGGGTGAGACGTTTTGGAGTCGGGCTTTGAGTTGAATTTGCTGCTGGAGATAACGATCGTGGTGGCGCTTATTTTTCAGGGGATTCCAATGCTTTTCAGGGAGTTCTGGAAAGTCGTGGAAGTTGTACATCAACAGAAAGTCAGGATCTTTTGCATTGGCCTGAATCTGAATGTTGTCCCAGTTTCCAAAGGGATGTTTTGCCTGTTGCCATAGCCAATCGATCGGACAAGGATTGAGTCCGACATAGCTACTAATCATTCCAATGGTATAAGTCATAAATCCCTTTCAAATAGTCAGAAAATACCTAACCCTGTGGCCCCCCAGCCCCCAATTCTGGGGGAGCCGAACCCAGGAATTATCATGTTCCCCCAAGCTTGGGGGTTAGGGGGCTTCTACATCGTCAAACCCGATCGCCAGCGCCGCAGCAATCTCGGCAACCGCTCTACCCAAAATGCCCCAATCACCGCCCGATCGCGCCAACTTGCATAGCGCTGTCCCAAAGAAACCGCTGTTGAAGTATCTAGCCAGACGCCTGCGTCTCGCAAATGACGGATTAACTCTCGTCCCGTTAACGATCGTTGGTTGCCCGACAAGGGTTCTAACGTGGCTGGGAGGATATTGGGTTGGGTGTCTGGAGAATAACGCTGATTGATCCAATCGGGAACGCCATCGCGGTAGGTCTTTGCGTCGGGATGCCCACAGCCAATGTTATTGACAAACGATCGTTTTGGAATAATGTGAACGTAGTTTTTCGCTAAAGCCGCTAACGTTAGCGTAATCACCCAATCGGTTTTGTTATTCTTTTCAATGTAGAACTGGTTGACGATCGTGTATTTAGTTTGTAAATTTGCAGGAATTTGATCAAATGAGATAAACGGATTGTAGTTCTGCGCGGCGGCCAACAAATCCAGCGACTGCCACCGATCGGACCAGACCGCAAAGCCTAAGGAGAAAACGCGGTTTGAGGCCATAAAGTCAGATGGAATTTGTGCATCTAATTCATCGGGAAAGTTTGCATAGGCTGAAATTGAGAAAACCTGTGGGTGGGGTTTGTACGCCGCCAGCAAGCGCACCATGCGATCGAAAAAGTTGGGATTAGGAATGACATCATCTTCGAGATGAATGAACCATTCATGCTGCGTCGAGACTTCCGTTAAGGCTTCCAGGGTGTTGCGATCGCACCCCAAATTCTCAGTTCTCCGCCGAATCTCCACTGGAATTTCGGTTGAAAAGGTTTCTAATAAATCCACACAAGCCTGAACTTTAATCGCATCTTGCTCATGGCGCGGCCCATCCAAATAGGCAATAATCCGATCGGGTCGCAGGGTCTGTTTTGACAAGGCATCCAGGACTTGAATGACAAACTCTGGTCGTGTGAATGCCACTAGAACGATCGGCGGCAAAGTCGTCGGGAGTACGATCGCATCCAGTGACTTGGGCAAAACTTCAGAATTCATCGAAACTTGGGGCAATTCAACGGATATATCAACTGACATAGAGACTCTTTAAAAATTAGGTTAATCCATCAAATCTAGCTCCCCCAGAATATAGCCCTAGCGGGCATCTAAGAAAGGGGGTTGGGGGGCGGTTCGCCAGTGGCTTCTATCGCACCGTCTGCATCAAGTTATCGCCAAATTGCATTCGGTATAAATTGGCATATACTCCGCGTTTTGAGAGCAATTCACGATGGGTTCCGACTTCCACGACGCGGCCTTTATCGAAGACGGCAATTTGGTCGGCATTTTGAATGGTAGACAGTCGGTGCGCAATCACTAATACTGTCCGATCGCGACTCAATTCATCGATCGCCTGCTGCACGATTCGCTCTGATACCGTATCCAATGCACTCGTTGCCTCATCCAGGATCAAAATCTCAGGGTTTTTCAACAATGCACGGGCGATCGCGAGTCGTTGCCGTTGACCGCCGGATAGCAAGACACCCCGATCGCCGATCGTCGTATCAAATCCTTGAGGCAATTCGCTGATGAACTGATAGGCATTGGCCCGTTTTGCGGCTTCAACCACCGCTTCTCGGGTCCAGTTTTCAACGCCGTAGGCAATATTATTCGCAACCGTGTCGTTAAACAAGAAGGTGTCCTGACTGACAATGCCCATCGCCTGCCGCAACGATCGCAGGTCAAATTCGCGAATGTCCCGATCGTCAATGGAAATCCCACCCATGGCGCAGTCGTAAAATCGAGGTAATAAGTCTGCCAATGTAGACTTCCCCGCCCCCGAAGATCCCACTAGCGCTAGAGTTGTGCCTTTTGGCAACGTGAGGTTAACGCCCTGTAAAGTCCAGTCTTCATTACCGGGATAGCGAAATGCGAGATCGGTAAATTTGATCGAGTCCCGAATTCCCGTATAGTTTGCCGTTCCTCTTGCCATCACAGGCTTCGTGTCACGCCGTAAAAAGTCTGCCACGACTTGGACGCTCGGTGCCGCATTGGCCAAGTTACTGCGCTGGGAATTCAATTGACTGATAAAGGGCAACAGTCTAAATAGCACTAATAGATAGGTCAACAGCACAGTCGAAAGAGTCCCCGGCTGTGCCCCGAACCAAAGCTTGCCTAAAATGACGATCGACAACACGGTGACAATTCCCGCAATTTCGTTCAACGGCGGGACAATGGCAAAGGTTGCTTGGGAGGCGAGTTCAGCCGCTTCTCTAGCTTCAATCAGTTTACTGAGATTATTAAATTCAATATCTTCATTTCCAGTTGCCTTCACGAGACGAATGCCCGACAAAATCTCCTGCTGCATAATCGAATAGCCTCGGGACTGTTCCGAAAGCCGTTCGCCATTGCGTCTTGCCCGTTTAATTAAAAATTGATTGGTTAATGAGGCGAATCCAAGTAATACGGTAGTCGCGATCGTCAACTGCCAAGAAATGGCTAACAGAAATCCTGTAAAGACTAAAATCGTAATGCAAATCGTAAAGAGATTGGTCGTCACCCGAATCGCTTCTGCGGCGCGCGAGGTTTCGCCGCCCAGTTGACTCATAATGTCGCCGAGTTTATTTTTGCTAAAATATTCCAAATCCACATCCAACAGCATTCGCATTCCATCTTGGCGGATTTGGCGGGTGAGGGTCTGGGAGAGGCGGCTGGAGACAATGGAACTGGCGTAGCTGGCGAGATTTTTGAGGACGATCGCAATGAGTACAACGCCCATCATGGCCAGATAGCGATGGTGGCTGGGAAGACCATCCGCAGAACTGGTGAGGATTTGCTGCAAGATCGGCGGTAGGCCCTTCATGCCGATATCTTGGCCTAAAAATCCAAAAATCACCGGAATAATCAATGCGGTGCTAACCCCATTAAAAATGGCTCCAGAAAACCCAAGAACAACGGTTAGCCCAACTAGTTTTGGGTAACGCGAGACGAATTGAAATATGAGTGAGTTGGGCTTCATAAGATGGAGGAGCATTCCAGGTGAGAGGACAGCGATCGCAGTCGTGATCAGTATCGACAAATCTTGGAGAAATTCAACATGTGTCACAATCGTGAGGGTTTTGGTCTGGTGCTGGGAATGGTAAATCATCAGTCCGAAATCATCCGTTCATGACACCCCGAGTCTTCGATGCCACAACCTACTGCCTGTCTGATCGCCGTTCATTTTGGGCCAATGCCGACCTGGATTAACCTGACCCTTGAGACTTTCTCCCGCAACCCTGAATTCAATCTTTTGTTGGTGACGGATCAACCGATCGCCCGCACCTACGATCGCGGCAATATTCAAGTGGTCAAGTCTTCTCTTGCTGACTTTAGTGCCCTAGCTTCAAAACAACTAGATTTAACCATTCAAGTGAAGCGTGGATACAAGATCTGTGATTTTCGTCCGGCGTTTGGACAGATTTTTAAATCAGAATTACAGGGCTATGACTATTGGGGACATATCGATCTCGATACTTTTTGGGGCGATATGTCGGCGGTGCTTGCGCCTGCATTGAATGCAAACCCTGATATTATCTGCGGTGAACCCAACCATGTCGGTGGACCCTTCTGCCTCTATCGCAATCGTCCTGATGTGAATTTGTTGTATCAATCCAATGATCACTACCGAGAAGCCTTTCAACGCGAAGACAATATTGACTTCGATGAAATTGGTATTAATTTTGATAATCACGGTTTTGAGACCACGGTGCGTCAGGCGGAGTCGCGGGGCGAGATTTCGGTGTATCGCGATCGGCAGTTTTATCTTCAGGACAGCGATTCGAGTTGGTGGATTTCTCAGGTGCAGAAAGCTTATCCGAGCGATCGTCAATTTGGCACGACGTTTCAATTTGGTGCTGGAGAATGGCGATCGGGACAGTTCACCGCTAGTTCTGACGGTCAAGCTTATCTTTTCTACCATTTCTACGATGGCAAAAAGCGTTTATTCAGACCGTTTCCCATGCAGTGGTGCGATCGGGTCAAGTCGTTCAAGATCAGCGGTGCTGGCTTTCAACTGACCTATAATTCACCAATTTACCAAGCGCTTCATGCAGTGGAGAACTGGGTGATTTCTGTGATTCGTTGGGCGGTTTATGATCTGGGTCCCTTGCGTCATAAGCTCCGTGCGATCGGCAAACGGACCAAGCAATCTCCGTTATAATGAGGACGTTCTGCAAGCTAGGCCGCAAGCTAGAAGATAGAGTTTAGGAGGACGAGACTATGGTTGCTCAACTGGCGAAGCCTATCAATCTCTCTGCTGAGAACGGTGGTGAGCAATCGGGCGAAATCCCAGCGCGTTATTCGTCTGAAGACTACTTGGAACTGGAAGTCTTATCTGACATTCGGAATGAGTTTAGAGATGGAGAAATCGTTCCAATGACAGGTGGACTTCCAAACCACAACCAGATTTCAGGAAATATCTATGCGACGATGAATGTTGCACTTCGTAGAAAACCCTATCAAGTGTTCATCGCCGATCAACGTCTTTGGATTCCTGACCATCGACTTCATACCTATCCTGATGTCATGGTGCTCCAAGGTGAATTACAGTTTAAAGAAGGGCGAAAGGATACACTAATCAATCCATTGCTCATTGTTGAAGTCCTCTCAAAATCAACGCAGGACTACGACCGGGGAGATAAGTTTGCCGCCTATCGATCGATTCCTAGTTTCCAGGAATACCTGTTAGTGGATCAATATACTCAACATATTGAACACTACCTAAAAACGGGGGAGCGGACGTGGAAATTCACAGAATATAGTGCTGATGATGGGATGTTTCATCTGGTTTCGATCGACCTTGAGATGGCGATCGATGATATCTATGACAAGGTTGTGATGACTATAGATAAAGCAGGTCAATAGCATGGTTCAAACCCTCGCAGTCACTGACCATATCACTAGTCTTGCTGAAGCCGAAGAGCTTCTGGGGATTTCATTGAGCCATGATCCAGAGTTTTTCACGGAATGGATGCTCGATCGGCCTACCCTGACTGAGGCTCAACACCAACGCCTCGACCAGATTAAACAGCGCTATTTATATCACCGTCAATATGGGCATTTACTTGAAAATGCCGTCAATTTTCTAGTCATTTCCCCGATTCTGGAACTCGCTGGATTTTATGATCCCCCGTTTCATTTGCGATCGGAAGTCTCCGTAAAGTTTGAACTTGAGGATGAGGATCAAACTGTTTATAAGGGGCGGATTGATGCGCTGATCGTGCAGGCGGATCTTTGGGTGATTTTGGTGGAAGCTAAGCGTACGTCGTTCAATATGACGTTAGCGTTACCCCAAGCATTGACCTATTTAGCGACCGCTAGGCCATCAATGCCTCGGTATGCTTGGGTCAGTAATGGCGAGTATTCGATGTTTGTGAAGCTCGATCGGGGGGAATATGCCTTTTCTGACGATTTTTCCTTAAATCGGCGACAGAATGA
>JAAFJU010000236.1 GCA_013298165.1 Synechococcales cyanobacterium bin31.maxbin.ball.101
CACTGTCGCCCTTGTTCTCCATGGAACGATCGGGGCATAGAATCCACAATGCAGTCCAAATCCTGAGAAAACTCCGATCGATCGTCCTCGGTGAATGATCAAGAAAATTGTCGGACAAGGTCCCCGGGGTTAGAGGTTAGCCTCTCTTCTACGAGGAAAAAGCTGATTCTGCGCATCGCCTAGAAACTGGAGCTTGCCTGAAAACGTGCAACTCGATCGCGATGTCACCATCATACTGATCTTAAAGTTTCCATTTGGCTCGATCGCGACGGGAGACCGACGGTTGTAAGACGTGAGGTTCCATAATATCCCTTCAGGAGCGGTGCCCGTCCTCGCCGATTCAATGATGAGTTTTGAATCCAGTTGCCAGATGATTTCGCTCGGTTTGCCCTGCCAAATCTCCGTAAACCGCAGTTGATATCCACTTCGGAGCGGTTGAATCGATGCTTTCTGAATGGGTCGAGTATTGACTTGATCACCCCGAGTGCCAGAACATACCGTACTTCCCACCGGATCCGCCTTCGCAGGCGTAGCAAAACTAGCCAACCCAACCAATGCCACTAAAATCGAAACTCGTTTCATTTTGTACCTCACTTCGGTAAATGGTTTTGTGGACTGTATCTCAGAGTTTGCTATTTCCCAGTGCTAACTTATGCAGATCAAACTTTTGAACCAAGCCCAAATTTCTGCTGAAGATCTAAGCAATAATCTTTGGTGGTTGCGAAACCATCCAACGATCTACCACTTCCTGAAAATCTATGTCCCAGGTCATCTGTATCGGCGAAGTTCTCTTTGATCTAATCTCTGACGAACCCGGCGTTCCGTTAGAGTCCGTCAACGCCTGGACGCCCTATCCCGGCGGGGCACCTGCCAACGTTGCCTGTGCCCTCAGCAAACTCGGCACCGAAACGGCCTTCATCGGTGGCATTGGTCAGGATGCCATGGGCGCAGACCTGAGTGAAACCCTCCGATCGCACCACCTCAATCTCTCCGGCCTGCAACTGATCCCCAGCTACCCGACCCGATCGGTCCTCGTCACCCGATCGGCCCAAGGCGATCGCAGCTTTGCGGCCTTTGGGGGCGATCGCAGCACCGACAGCTTTGCCGATACCCAACTCAGCGCGGACAATCTTCCTAAAGACTTGTTCAAACCCGATTCCTATCTAGTCACTGGAACCTTAGGTCTCGCGGCTCCTGATAGTGCAGGGGCGATTCACTATGCCATTGACCTGACACGGCAACAGGGCGGGACGATCGTGGTAGATCTCAATTGGCGACCTGTGTTTTGGCCAGAACCCGACTTTGCCAAACCGCTGATTTCGGACCTTCTCACCAAAACCGACATTTTCAAACTCACCGATGAAGAAGCCCAACTCTTCTTCCAAACTGAAGATCCCCAGGAAATATACGATCGGCATCCCCACTTAAAAGCCGTTCTGCTTACCCAAGGTGAAAAAGGCTGTAAATATTGGATTGCAGGTAATATCGGCGAGCTGCCCGCCTTTAAAATGGACGTAGAAGATACCACAGGCGCAGGCGATGCTTTTCTCGCAGGATTTTTACACCAATATGTTCAAACCCCGGACTCATTCAAAGATCCCACCCAAGCCCAAACCGCCATCCGTTTTGCCAGTGCCGCAGGAGCTTTGACGACCTTGAAACGAGGAGCGATCGCCGCCCTTCCCACTCCTGAAGAAATTGCGGCTTTCTTGCATTTTCAGGCGATCGGCTAAAACTCTGCATATCCCAACCGGACTTTGCTAACGCAACGCTTCACGAACGACTTCGCTCAGCCCTCAACTCATTTCTCAAAATCTCGTGGGCTGAGCGGAGCCGAAGCCCGAACCCAACCCACAACTCAACTCCGTATATCCCAACCGGACTTTGCTAACGCAACGCTTCGCGAACGACTCCGCTCAGTCCTCAACTCAGTCCTCAAAGTCTCGTGGGCTGAGCGGAGCCGAAGCCCAACCTACCATCCCCCAAAACCATGCCGATCGAAATCGAACGAAAATTTCTCACCACCCACGACGCATGGAAAACCCTCGCGCCTCCCGTTCCCTACCGCCAAGGCTACATGAACAGCGATCGGGGCCATCAAGTCCGCGTCAAAACAACAACCGCCCCCGGACGCACCAGCGGATGGATCGAACTCCGATCGGCCCAACTCCTCGAACCCCTGGAATTCCTGATCCCCATTCAAGACGCGATGCAGCTTCACGACTCACTCTGCTTCGATCGCACCCAACAGACGCTCAACGGCACCACCGAAACGATCGGCCACCTCAGCACCGCAGCAGGCCACACCCTCCGCTTCCGCATCGCCGGAACCCAAGGCATCTTCACCATCAAAGCCAAAACCACAGGCATCAGCCGCGCCGAATTTGAATTTGACCTGCCCGTCGCCACCGCTGAACATCTGCTCGATAAAGTTTGCGAAAAACCACAGATCGAAAAAACACGCCGAAAAATCCCTCACGAAGGCTTTATCTGGGAAGTGGATGAATTTCTCGGCGACAACCTCGGTCTCGTCATCGCCGAAATCGAACTCACGCACGAAACCCAACGCTTCACAAAACCTGACTGGATCGGTGCAGAAGTCTCAGGGGACAAGCGCTACAACAATTCTCAACTCGCCCAAAAACCCTACAAAACCTGGTCCAAATAAAGCCCAAAATCATGTCCGATCGGTCACTTCCCGTTGGACCCCAACCACCCCAACCTCCCCCCTACCCAATTTACCTAGAAAAAACTCTTACCAATTCAAGAATATTAAGTAAAATCCTGGGTACTTCACCATTCATAGAACTGGCTCTGCCTAGTCCGATCGTTTATGCGCAATCCGAACGCCGTTGAACCGACTATTTCTGCTGTCCCCGTGTCCCTGTACCGCGAACTTTGCAGTGAACTCCAGGAAAAAAACGGCGAAGTCAACGCCTTAACCCTTAAAAATCAACGCCTCCTGGACGAAAATCAGCAGCTTCGTCAAGAATTGCAGCGCCTAGTCCAAATGGTCATGCACACCCATCATCAAGTCAGCCAAATTCCAAGTGCTGATAGCAAAGCGGGTCTCTCGGAGCAGTTCTTAGAGCAGTTCAACGTTTCCGCGTCCATCGAGAATGCCCCCGCCAAACTCAACCCTGCCGTCTCTAAAAACGCTCCCTTCAAAAACGCCGCACCTAAAAACGCCGCTAAGCCCACCGCTCAGTCCCTCAGCATTCCCGCAACTAGCCTGCAGCCCAGCCGTCGCTCAGTCCCCGTCAGCGCCCCAGTCCTGACGAACCCCATGCCCGATCGGGAAGAATGGATCACCGGGACCCACCAGCCCATGGCCCAGCGCTGGTTGCAACAAGGATCGACCATGGCTCAAGAACTACGAGGTTGGCGACTCGCATTGGTGATTAGCTTAATCATTCTGAGTGCTTTTGGAGCTGGCTTTCTGATTGTTCGGCCCTTGCTCAACCAACAAGCCCCACGCCGCTAAACCACAGCACTCGCAGTTATTGTCTGAATTCTGTTGCGATCGTACGAAAATGTAAAAAAAATCTGCGTTTCACAGCAATTCCTTGCAACGTTTGATAGCATTTAATACACAGAATAAATTGTGTTTGGATTAAGGAGAGATGGATTTTGAAAAAGGTAGAAGCAATCATCCGCCCTTTTAAATTGGATGAAGTTAAAATTGCTCTCGTCAATGCGGGCGTTGTCGGGATGACGGTTTCAGAAGTGCGGGGCTTCGGTCGCCAAAAGGGTCAGACAGAGCGTTATCGCGGTTCTGAATACACTGTGGAATTCTTGCAAAAACTCAAGATTGATATTGTCGTCGAAGACGAACAAGTTGATATGGTTGTTGACAAGATCGTGACAGCCGCTAGAACTGGAGAAATCGGAGACGGTAAAATCTTTGTCTCTCCTGTGGATAATGTGATTCGCATCCGAACGGGTGAGAAGAATGTTGAAGCAATCTAGGATTAACCTTTGTTAATCTTTGATATTTAAATTCATAAAAAAGGGGGACGATCGCAACGATCGTCCCCCTTTTTTAGTCAATCCTCTTATAGCTCCGCGATCGCCCGTTCAATCAAGCGTCTCGCCAGGGTTTGGGTTCCGGTGTGGGTGTAGTACTTCACGGACACATCCAGGAAGGCTCCGACGTAGTCCAGCTTATCGCCCGTGCCCTGGACGAACTTCTGAAGACTCCCTAAGGCATTTTCCTGAGTCAGCCCTTTCTCATCTACAAAACCCGTCATCCAGCCCCGCACCGAATCAAAACTCTGGCCAATAAAGCCCAGTTTGTCACCGCTGTTATTGCCGGGGATCAGGCTGCTGACACTCTTAAAGGTGTCATTTTTTTCTAAGTCGTTCGGGGTCATATTGTTCAACGTCCCCAGCCCCTTATCAATAAAGCCAGGACCCAACGGAATCAACCCATCAAAACAAATCAACGCCACCATCCGCATCAGCGACTCGCCGCCGTAGTCCCCGAGTGCCGCCAGGAAATCTCCCACGCTGTCTCCTGGGAGTCCGTTGATCTGGCAGTAGGCCAGAAGCTCGACCACAAGCTTCACGGTCAAGTCGATACTTTGGACCTTCTCCGGCTTTGGCGTCAGATTATCCAAGAAGCCTAAGAAGGAAATATCCTGGCCGATCTTGTTGGCCATCGCCGCCATGCCCAAGGCTCCAGCCGCATTGTCCACCGTTTGGTAGAGCCACATAGCCCGCTGGTAGCCTTCGCCTTCGTCGTTGTACAGGTAGACCGCTCGTTCACCGATCGCCTGAATCATGGCCTCATCGGTCTCTCCTGTCACCACCTTGATGGTGTTATTAAAGCCCGTGACATTTTCCCACTGACCGGGGATCACAAAATCCAGCGCCTTCAACGCCATGATTGTGGTGCCACCTGTCTGCAATTCATCCACTAACTCAAAAATGGGTTTACTCATAATTCAAATGCGTCCAATACTAAAGAAACAGTGCAATGTTAAGGGTGCTAAGTTCAGGTGAATTCTTTTGCTAGCCTGAGATGTGGCCTAGAGCTTGGGATCTATTTCAACTTGGCAAGTCCCGTCAGATCGAACTTCTTAATCCAATCGGTCCGATCCTCTTTATCAAAGTCCGGATCTTTCGAAATGACCTTTACTTGATACCGATCGGCCACCAACACACTGGTCTGAGTGGTCCCGAGATCGACAGCGGGATAGCCCGAAATACTAGACTTAGCGGTTTGGAACTTCGCCGCTGCGCTGGGCAGACTCTTGGTATCTGACACCGCTAACATGGCCAAATCCTTGCCGTCTTTTTTCAACTTCGCCTCAGCAAACCCCTT
>JAAFJU010000157.1 GCA_013298165.1 Synechococcales cyanobacterium bin31.maxbin.ball.101
GTTCATTAAGCCTAAAATGCACACCTTGAATCATCTTGAAGGATCGGCCCTCGTTTTTGCGCCCCATCAAGATGACGAAACCTTGGGCTGTGGTGGACTGATCGCCCTCAAGCGTCAACAAAACATCCCCGTTCATGTTGCATTTCTAACCGATGGCACGGCTTGCTATGAGTCGATCGCCCCCCAGGGTGCCACCATCATGCCCAGTTCAGAGATTATCTCTATGCGTCAGGCCGAGGCGGTTGCAGCATTAGGGCATCTGGGGGTCGATCGCTCAGCGATTCATTTTTTAGATCAACCCGATCAATTTCTCGGGGAATTATCCAACTCAGACCATCAAGCCCTCATCGATCGCCTGGTCACGTTAATTCAAACTGTCGCCCCGCAGCAGATTTACGTCACTTACCGCGAAGATGTTCACGGCGATCATAAAGCCTCCTATCGCGTGGTCCATGAAGCGATCGATCGTATTCAGCAATCCAGCCCACAGCAATCCATTCAACTCTGGGAATATCCCATCTGGACCTTCTGGAACTATCAAAAATTCTCAGCGCTACTTCGCAATAAACAATTGAAGCTTTGTCGTCTGCCGATTCACACCGTCCATCCCCAAAAGCAAGCGGCGTTAAAATGCTACCGATCGCAGTACGAACACCTTCCAGGCACCTTTAGTCCCGTGTTATCTGCGGGTTTTATGAAATACTTGTCTTCTGTTTCAGAGGTTTTTGTCCGGCAGGTTTAGCGTTATGATGAGCGGGTGAAACCATGGCCCGTTCTGTGATGATCCTGCAAGATTTTTTGAGAGAGGCCCTAGGCTGGGTCGCCAGTCTCGGCAGTGGTGGGCCGATCGGCTTCATCCTCATTTACAACATCGCCACAGTCCTCTTAATTCCAGGATCCATTTTAACCTTGGGAAGCGGCGTTCTTTTTGGGTTGGGTTGGGGGACGGTGTATGTGATTATTGCTGCCACGTTGGGCGCGACGATCGCCTTTTGGATCGGGCGTAATTTTGCGCGAGATTGGGTCACAGAAAAAATCTCCGGCTATCCCAAGTTCGCCGCGATCGATCGGGCCGTTGCCAACCAAGGTTTCAAAATCGTCCTCCTCACCCGTCTTTCGCCCCTCTTTCCGTTTAACTTATTGAACTACGCTTTTGGCATTACCCAAGTTTCGCTCAAAGACTATGTGATGGGTTCTGTTGGAATGCTTCCCGGCACGATTCTGTACGTCTACATTGGATCGCTGATTGGCAATCTCGCGTTAATTGGAGCCAAGAGTGCCAATCCCGAAGCGGAAAAACTTCAGTGGATTGCTAAAATTATTGGCTTTATCATCACGATCGCAGTCACCTTCTACATCACCCGCGTTGCCAAGAAAGCCCTCGATGAAAGTATCACGGAATAATGATGAAACCCCTGGATTCCTATAACCAAAAACTGATTGCTAACGTTCATCCGATCGACTGGGAAAACCCTACACCCAAAACAGAGTACGATCTCGTCGTCATCGGCGGGGGAACTGCCGGACTCGTGGTCGCAGCAGGCAGTGCAGGACTGGGAATCGGCTTAAAAATTGCGCTGATTGAAAAGCAATATATGGGTGGAGACTGCCTCAATGTTGGCTGCGTTCCGTCAAAATGTCTGATCCGATCGGCCCGCGTCGTTGGCGAAGTTCAGGATGGTCAAAACCTCGGGATCACTGCTCAAGATATTAAAATCGACTTTGCCAAAGTCATGGAACGAATGCGATCGATCCGATCGGACATCAGCCATCATGATTCTGCCCAACGGTTTAAAGATCTCGGTATTGACGTATTTTTCGGAGAAGCCACCTTTGTCGATCGCCACACCATCCGCGTTGCTGACACTAACTTGAAATTCAAAAAGGCCACGATCGCCGCCGGAGCGAGAGCCGTGCAACCCAACATTCCCGGACTCGCTGCCACCGGATTTCTCACTAATGAAACCATCTTCTCCCTCACCGAATGCCCAAATCGATTGGCAGTCATTGGCGGGGGACCGATCGGCTGTGAACTCGCCCAAGCCTTTCACCGATTGGGTTCTGAAGTCACCTTGATTCATAAAAACGCGCAGATTTTAGACAAAGAAGATCCCGATGCCGCTGCGATTATTCAATCCCAGTTTAAACAAGAAGGATTGGGAATACTGCTCAATGCCACGATCGTCAATGTCGAAACCACGCCCGCAGGCAAACAACTGACGATCGCAACAGCTAACCAAACCCAAACCATTACCGTCGATGAAATCCTCATTGGCGCAGGCCGACAGCCTAATCTTGAGGGATTAAATCTCGATGCGATCGGCATTGCCTACAATTCCAAAGGCGTCCTCGTCAACGACTACCTCCAAACCACCCAGACCCACATTTACGCCGCTGGGGACATCTGCATGGATTGGAAATTCACCCATGCCGCCGACTTTGCCGCCCGCATTGTAATTAAAAATGCGCTCTTCTCCCCCTTCGGTCTCGGCAAATCAAAACTCAGCAACTTAATCATGCCCTGGGTCACATACACCAGCCCAGAAGTCGCCCACGTTGGAATTTATGAATCCCAAGCCCAAGTTTCCACAACCACCATCACGATTCCAATGAGTGCGGTCGATCGGGCCATTACTGACGGAGAAGAAAATGGATTTATAAAGATCTTACTTCGCGAAGGCAGTGATGAAATTTTAGGAGCCACGATCGTCGCCAGTCATGCAGGCGAAATGATTAGCGAAATCACCACCGCAATGGTCCATAAAATCGGCCTGGGCAAACTCGCCAGCGTCATTCATCCCTACCCCACCCAAGCCGACGGCATTCGCAAAGCCGCAGATGCCTACCGAAAAACGTTATTGACCGATCGGACCCGCAAACTCCTCAAAGTTCTCACGCAATTCTCAAACTAAAGACTGATTCTCATAGGGATCATTGAATATACGTTATCCAATAGGTTAATTACGATATAATCCATTCCGAATTCTCGACTTTACTTTTAGGAGTTCCATGAAGTTTTCCAGTTTTTTTCTCAGTTTCGCAGGTTTGATTCTTCTCGCATCTCCCGCCAGCGCTGACACCTTAAAAAGCTGGAACTTCGATCGATCGCGCAATCAACTCACCTTCACCACCGACGAAGCCGTCCAGCCCACCGCCCAGCTCGTCCCCAACCCCAGTCGCATCGTCATCGATCTCCCCGGAATCCGACTCGATCGGCCCAAAATCAATCAACTCGTGGGCGGCGCGATTAAAAGTATTCGCATTGCCAAATTCGAAGCTCAAACGACAAGATTAGTCATCGACCTCGACCCGAACTACACCGTCGAGCCTCAAGCCGTTCAGATTCGCAACAATGGCGCGCAGCAGTGGACCGTTCAATTACCCACGCTAAAACCTGCGATCCCAAACGGGAATACAATGCCGATCGCCATTAATGTGCCGATCGCCCCACCCCCGCCTGCCATAAGCTATAGCCGCCTCATCCCCACTGGAAAACAAATCAACTGGCTTAGAGAACGTCTCAGCACGGTTCGCAAATCGTACCCCAGTCTCAATACTGGAGTGATCTTCCTCGATCTCCAAACAGGCGACTATGTGGATTTTAATGGAGATAAGGTTTACGCCACCGCCAGCATTATCAAATTGCCCATCCTAATCGCCTTCTTTCAAGCCGTCGATGCCGGAACCATTCGTCTCGATGAAACCTGGACCATGACCCGCGATGTCATCGTCGGTGAATCCGGTGACTTTCAAGATTTACCCGTCAACAGTCGCATTCCGGCTCAATCCGTCGTTGATAAAATGATCACCATTAGCGATAACACCGCGACCAATATGGTGATCAAACGTCTCGGCGGTATTGCGGCGGTCAATCGCAGGTTTCAACAGATGGGCTTGTCGAATACTCGTTTGCGGGATTGGCTACCGGACGTGGATGGCAGCAATACCACGACCCCCAAGGATATGGTGCAGTTGCTGGTGATGCTCGATCGGCGATCGCTCCTGTCCCCCAGTTCCCAAGCCAATGCCCTCGACATCATGCGCCGCGTCAAAAACCGCAAACTCCTGGCCGCAGGCATTGGTCCCGGTGCCACGATCGCCCACAAAACTGGATACATCGGCTCCCTCCTCGGCGATGCAGGCATCATCGAAATGCCCAATGGCAAACGCTATGTCGCCGCTGTGATAGTCGCGAACGATCGGGAGGACTCCGCCTGGGACTTCATTCCCCAAGTCTCCCAAATCGTCTACAGCTACTTCAACAACCGCCTCAACTAATTAAACAAAAACAAACCCCCAATCAATTCAATGACTGGGGGTTTATGTTATTCCGGTTCCCCCAGAATTGGGGGTTAGGGGGCCTCTGGGGTTAGGGGGACCTTAAGCCGCGCCATTACCAGAATTCTGATTGCCAGAATCAGAACCATTAATCAAATCCGTCACCGCTTCATTCAATGCACCGGGGTTCATAAAGACAATCTTAGAGTTTGCACTTTTGCTCACCGATTCACTGGACGCGACGTAGTCTTTCGCAATCAAGTAATTCAAAATTGCCTTGGGATCATCTGAAGCATGAAGCGCTTCCGAAATCTGCTGAATTGATTTGACGGTCGCCTGCGTTTTAGACATCGTGGCTTGGCCCTCAGTCTTCGCAGCAATTTGCTTCTCTAGCGAATCGCGAACCGTCTGAGACAAGATGATTTCCTGGACATCAACTCGGACGACTTCAATTCCCCAAGAATCCGCTGGCTTTTGCAGTTCTAATTTAAGGGCTTCATTGAGCTTGTTCATCCCAGACATCGTTTCACTCAAATCAAGCTGACCGACCTCATTTCGCACGACGCTCAACACCAGGTTTGACAAAGAGGCTTCTAAATCTTCAACCTTGTAATAGGCCGTGTAGAGATCCTTGATTTTCCAGTACACCACCACATCGATTTCGATCGGCACGGTGTCCTTGGTCATCGCCTTTTGGGGCGGAATGTCCAAAAGCTGCTCACGGGTCGTATCCACCACCACGCTATCCATCAATGGGACGACAAAATTAAGCCCGGGCTTCAATGTGCGCTGGTATTCTCCTAAACGCTGCACCAAGCCCTCATCACCTTCCTCAATGACGCGAACCGAACCGATTAAATATCCCGCAATCATGAGGGTAACTGCACCCAAAATGGACTCAATCATAGTGCTGTCCTATTAATGAAACTGGCCGCTGGGCCTAAAGATATGAGATGACGACAGCTTTAGTGTAGTCGCTCTCATTAAAAATGACACAGCACAATTTAAGAAAATTCTCTCATCGCCGTTCTTGCCACGCATTCCCGATCCCTTTCACAATCCCCTGACCCACCAGACCAATCCCCCGCCCCACAATTTCGGTCAAAAAATACACCACCCCTGTCCCTAAAAAAGCAAAGGTCGCCTTGAGTCGAGGGGCGATCGCATCCCGCGTTTCCAACAGCAGGGTCACGCCTAAGGGTAGCCCTGACAGGCTTTCGAGTTCGCGTTGGCGAGGGGCATAGAGTTTGGTCTCGGCGATGCCTTGGCTAGAGAGATGGTAAATGCGGTATTGGCTTTCAAAAATATCTCTGGGGGTATCCAGCCATCGATCGCGACGATAGCGCCAAGACAGATCATTGCGAAACCGAGCGAGTTCTCGACTGGAGACGTATTTCCCTTGAAAATATCGCCGCTTAATTCCTTCCACATCACTGAATTGGTTCAGTAAGGGCTGCAAGACGGCATTCGCTAGGCTGATGATCGTATTTTCCAAGAGCAGTAGCGCTTGCCGATCGGCCTGGGGCGTCCCTGGAGAATAGGGCTGATTATCCAGACTCAGGGGCATCTCCAGTAACCCATAGCCCACCCAATCCGCCACCAAGGGAATGCGCTGAAGCAGCAGTTGATTAACCAGAGGGCGCGATCGGAGCAGGCTCTCCAAGCGGGACGACTCCAAATCATCCCTAAAAAACCGCGTCAGAACTTCTAACCAAACAGTTTCTAATAGCGATGGCACCCGATCGTGCAGGGCTGCGAGTCCTAAGCGTTCCGATCGGAGGGCTTGGGTTTCGGCTTGGAGGACTTGGGCGGTGAGCTTGAGGAGGTCAACTTTGAGGGCATCGCCGAGCAGATCCATTTCCAGCGGCAACAGCGACAAATTATCCAAACCACCCAAGGGAGCCGTTCGCGCTGCATCGAGTTTCACAATGAATTGGTCAAATATCATCGACAACCGATCGACTTCACCCATCAGCGATCGAGCTTGAGATCGGGCCAATCGGTTGGAGGCCGATCGTTGGGTTGGGTCAGCTTCGGCGATCGGTGGGATAGCCCCGAGAGCGTTCCATCGTTTAGAACCCGATCGTTGAGCAGATGGGGTACCAAACGATCGAGTCGGGCTAGCAGAACCGATCGCATCTCGCCGAGGGAAAATCTGTTGGGCCACCCACCGCGCCGCCAAAATTTCCCGAATCCGCCCCTGTAAAAACCAGCACGTCGGTCGATTGAGACGCTGCGATCGCAATTGAAAATCCAACTGTGCCAACGCCCGGTCAAACGTCGAAAACCGCGCATCCACTTGCCCTAAGCCATTCAAATCCTCTAGATTCGTCGATCGAGACAGTCGTCCTAAGGCCGCGATCGCAGGCGAAACCACCACCCGTGACGGTTTGGCTGTGACGGGTTCCGGCTGTAAGGTCCTCAAGATCTCTAACAACACCTCAGGCCGATCGCCCTTCCACCAATAGCCACTCACCCCCAATCCCCGCACGACTTCCGCCGATGCAGGCAATTGACCTAAAACGACGATCGCCACCTCGGGGGCAAAGCGACCGATCGCATCCACCACGGTCGCCAAAGCATCCACCGTCTCCAACGAACTCCCCAGCAAAACCACCTGCACAGGCCGCTGAGTCGTCCTCAGAGCATCTAACCTGACTAACCCAACTTCCAACGACTCGCATTCCGCTGCAATCTGAGCAATCCCTGGATCAGACGCTGAGTTTTGAAGAAGAAAGCTGAGCATCCAGCGAATGGACGCATCCGGCTCGATTACGAGACAAGATAGCAACAATGGCTGGATCCCAAACTGATTCATGGAGAAGAAGGGGTCGGAGGTTGAGGATCAAGGGACGGTTCTGGCCGCGCAGGGGGCAGGGGTGCCTCGGGTTCACGGGCTGGAACGATCGGTGCGGGCGGTGGTTCTGGATCCCGACGAGCAGGAGGCTCCGGCTCACGATTAGAAACTGGAGGAGCAGCGGGGATAGATTCAGGAGTGCTGACCGCCGGGATATCGCGCGTTTGGCGGATTTTTTCGCGCTCGGAGGACCATTGAGAAATGGACGATCGGGCTTCGCCAGAGACGGCACTACTGCTGACATTGGACGCTGTATCGATAGCCTGAGATAAGTTCCCTCTAGCTGCTAGAGCCGCCGCGCGTTCCATGGTAGCCCGATCGGCGATGGCCTGAAGCTGATCTCCCCAGCCGCCGATCGATCGTTGCGCTTCCGCATACAGCGCCCGGTTCGCCCCAATTTTCCGCGCCGTCTGAATGGCCTGACTCAACTGGCCAGAATCTGCCTGCGATTTAGCCTGACGCAGAATGGGCTGATCTTCCAAGGTCTGCGCCTGAGCAATCCAACCCAATTTCTGACGCTGCGCTTCGCCGTACAAGGCCCGACCTTTGGCAATCTGGTCCATGAGCGCGGCAGCTTCATTGAATTGTCGGATGCTACCCTGTTTCGCAATCTGAACCGCTTGGGCAATCAATGGCGCATCTTCTAGACGCTCCACTTCCTTACGCCATTGAGCAATATAGGTCTGAGATTGAATCCGGCTCGGACGATTCGGGCCAATTTTGTCGGCTTGGGCGATCGCGCTTTGCAGGAAGGGGAGGGTTCCGAGGTTGGCTAAGGCTCGGGCTGATTCTAGCTGGAGGGTATCTTCGCTGCGTTCATCCAGCTTCGGCTTCAGGGCCTCCGCTTCTTTAGAAAAGCGACTCTCCGCCGGAATCTGCGCCAACAGTTGATTTGCAAAAGCAATACGGCCCATTTGCTGGAGCAGTGGCGTACTGGAGTCACTGGCATTCAACACTTCACTCGCTTGAGCCAGTTGAACAAATTGACTTTGTTCTGGAGTGAGAGCGATGTTCGCAGGAATAGAGGTAATCAGGGTGTTAGCCGTGGGCGCGCTTTTTTTCTGAAGCAGTTGAACGATCGCCAGATCAAAGACCCGATCGCGCCATTGCTCTACTTCTTTCAGGGCAGTCTTCCAGACAAAGGTTTTGCGGTTGATGGGATCCGTGAGGGCGATCGCTCGACCGAGGGCTTCGGGGGGATTGGATTTGGCAAAGGCTTGCGCTTGCTTAAACACGACACCCGCCGATTTCTCCGCTTCGAGTTGCTGACGGACTTCCGTGAGGCGTTTTTGCCAGGAGGGATCCGTCACGGTAGATAGCCTTGCAATTAAGCCCGAAGCATCTTCCCAGAGACCCTTTTGGAGAGCAACTTGAATTTTGTCATAGATTTTTTGTCCCAGGTTACGGGCTTCTTGCCAACGATCGATTTCTTCGCGGGTCTCTTTGTAGATGGGACTACTTTGTGGAATTTTCTGAGCCAAGGCGATCGCACCATCGAGATCTTGGCGTTCGTTGCGATCGCGCGCCAAGATCATCAACTGCTCAGACCATTGGGTCATAAAGGGAGAGGCTTGACCGTAGAGAGGATGGGTATTAGACCAATCTTTCACAAAGTCCAACCCCTTCAAAATGTCATCTGGGTTGCCAGATTCGGCGGCAACTTGCAGACAGTAGAGGCGCTCGTGATCCGGCGACCAGTTGGTGATTTGGCCGCAGTCTGCAACGGGCGGAACTTTGGATAGCCACCAGACAGCGGCCCCACCTGTACCGACGGTTAACGCAATGATTCCAGTAAAAATAAAATTCCAACGTCGCTTAGACACGTAGCTTGCGACGGGCGGATAAACAACGTTAAAGAGAGCCTTGGATTGGTTGCCCGCCAGCGTCGCAGTCCACTGAACCCCTCTGCCCATTCCCTTCAGGGCTGATTTTCCAGCGCCTTGAAGTTGTTTACCGATGGGCTGGTTGCGGCGCGCCCGCTTTTTAGCCAGACGACGGGCTTTACGCCGATCGTTTTTAGTTCGACGATTGGGACGTAATTCCTCCAGCGATGACTGGGGATCTTCAGGAATCACGGTGGGAGAGTCTAACGTCTCGAAGGTGCGCTCTGGGGTTGGCTCTAGGGTCGCAGCAGGGGCCTGTAATGATTGTCGGTAGGCTTCGATCTGGGCCGATCGGGCTTCTTCGAGGTGCCGCAGTCGGGGGGGCTGAATCGAGGGTTCCACTTCGCGAT
>JAAFJU010000040.1 GCA_013298165.1 Synechococcales cyanobacterium bin31.maxbin.ball.101
CGATCAATGGAGTGATCAAGTGTTTCAAGCGGCTGTCGGACAGGCAGCCTTTGACCAAGCAGGCGCGATCGCCCTCGCCTCCAGAATCCCCGCCGGAAGCGCCGCCTACAGCCAAGCCCAAACCCAGATCGCCGCCTGGAAAAAACAAATTGGTCAACGCTAAAAGCGCAGCCCCGATCGTGCGTTATGATCGAGGGTATTGCGGTCTGTGATGATCTTTGAGGCGCTGATATGATTTCATCTTCAGAATTACGATCGACGCATCAAAGCGACGTTCAATCGTTGCCAACGATGCATGATCTCCCTAGTGAAAATCCATTGGAGCCTGGTTTGCCGGACGAATTTCATGGTCTTCAGCCTCAACTTCTCGCTGAGAGCTTAACCTTAACCGACTACAACGCCAATCAAATCTTTCAGTCGTTTGATCTAAATTTGTACTATGACCCTGAGCATACGGGCTGGTATAAGCGCCCAGATTGGTTTTTAGTGGTGGGGACGACACGATTGTACCGAGGGGTTTCGTCGCGATCGAGTTACGTGATCTGGGACGAGATGATCCCGCCTGCGATCGTCATTGAATTTTTGTCTCCCAGCACCGAAGGGGATGATTTAGGCCGATTTGCAGCCAAACTTCCTGGTGCCGTCTCTAAACCAGGACGACCACCTGGTAAGTTCGTCGTCTATGAGCAAATCCTACAAGTCCCGCACTATATTGTCTTTGATGAAACGACGGGACAATTGCGATATTTTCGTTTAATCGATGGCCGATACCAAGAACAAACCATCACCTCAAATCCACCGAGTCTGTGGATTCCAGAATTGAAGATTGGATTAGGGTTATGGACAGGTTCTTATCGTCACATGAACCAGAGATGGCTACGCTGGTGCGATCGTGACGGCAATTGGCTCCTCACAGAAACTGAACGAGAGCGTGGCGCTAAAGAATGGGAACGATCGGAAAAAGAACGAGAACGCACAGAAAAAGAACGGGAACGCACAGAAAAAGAACGAGAACGTAGCGCTAAGGAAAAGGAGCGCGCCGAAAAAGAAAAACTGATGAACTATCTCCGATCGATCGGCATCGATCCCAACAACTTACCTTGAAACCCTCTCCATCTCCGGCTCCCCCAGAATTGGGGGCCGGGGGGCGGTTCGCCAGGCTCTATTGAATGTCCATCAAACCCTAAAACCCAGGAGCCTCTTCCACCAAAAGTTTTGGCTGGGCGGTGCCGGAGAGAAGCTTCATGAGTTGGGGTTTGGGTTCGTGGAGGAGGTAGGTGAGCCGATCGCCCGCTTGCCAGTCCCAGTCTCCCGGCACCACCTGAAGACTGTTCTGCTGCAGACTATTGCGCCGCTCGACCAATAACGGCATCATCCGCTCTTGATCCACCGATCGCCCCAATTCCAAAATCAACGCCGCATCCAAATCCACCTGTCCCAACCGCACCGCATTATCTTGCAAATACTGATTCCAAAGTTTTAAATTAGACTGCGACGAAAACGCAGGCTGAATCGTCGTTTGAATTGTGCTAGCTTCAGCCGCCCTCGGAAAGACGGCCAACACTCGGGGCGGCGAGAACTCATCGATCGATCGCTGTGCCAAAACCGCATTCACTTCAGCATTGTCTGTAATCGCTAAGAACGTCCCTGCATTCGCTAATCCTGCCTGCTCCAAAACCGTTGCATCCCAAGCCGTACTGTTTAAAATTCGCAACTGCTCCGGCGATCGTAATTCAATTTCTGACAGCGATCGTAGATCCGATTCGTCCGGTTCCGTGTCAATGATCGCAATGGTTTCCCCCCGCTCTAAAAACAATCGAGTAATCAAGACACTCACGGGGTTCAACCCCACAATCACCAACCCCTTCCGATCGGCCGCATTCAACCGCAAGACATTCGCCACAACCTGCGCCGTCGAAGCCTGTAAAAACACCGTCAAAATAATCGTCAAAAACACCAACGCCTTAATCGAATCACCCCCATTAATCCCCTGATCCGTCAGCACGATCGCAAACAACGAAGCCACCGACGCCGACACAATCCCACGGGGCGCAATCCAAGCCAGGAAAATCTTCTGCCGCCAACCCAAACCACTCTGCCAAGTACAGAGCAAAATGCTCACAGGTCGAACAATGAACATAATCGCCAACACCGTCCAAATCCCCTCCCAGCCCAAGGCCAGCAAGGACGGAATGGATAAGTCCGCCGATAATAAAATAAACAAAACCGACACCGAAAGCGTCGTCAATTGACCTTTAAACCGTTTCAATAGGCGCTCTTCGGGGAGTTCAGACGATCGCAGCATGATCCCTGCCGTCACCATCGCCATCAACCCCGCCTCACTGCGCAACAACTGCGCCGACCCAAACAATCCCCACACCGCTGCCAACACCACCAACGTTTTGAGATCCTCACTCAAAAACGTCGCCCGCTTTAAAAACCATCCCAAACTCCAACCACCCGTAATCCCGATCGCCGCTCCCACTCCCACCCGCAACGCCAAATCCGCAATCAATGCGATCGGATCCAAATTCCCATTCAAAACCACGTTCAGCACCACCACCGCCAAAATCGCGCCGACGGGATCATTCAACACCCCTTCACTTTCCAGTAGGGTTGAAACCGATCGATCGACCTTCACCTGCTGCAACAGCGACGTCACCACCGTCGGACCCGTCACCACCACCAACGCCGCATAGAGAAAGGCGATCGGCCAGGGAAACTCACTCAAATAATGGGCCGCCATTCCGCCCCCAAGCAGCGTGACCATCGTGCCGATCGTCACCAGATTGCGCAAACTTTTCGACACCCGGCCCAGGTCCCGCAACTGCAAATTAAACCCACCCTCAAACAAGATGATCGCCACCAACAGCGCCACAATGCTCTCCAGTCCATCCCCCAGCATCGCAGGATGCAACCACCCCAGCCCACTCGGACCCAGCAACACCCCAAACACCAACAGAAAAACAATTCCCGGCAGCACCAACCAAGCCGCCAGCACCTGCGCACTAATTCCCGCCAGCACCGTCAAGATGATTTGAAGCGTTAAGGCAAAGGAAGAAGACATTATTAGATTGGGCACCTAAGATCATTCAGTAAAAACTACACAACAAAAAATCGAGGACTGAGCGGAGTCGAAGTCCGGCTAATTATTTCTTGAGTATTAGATAGTACAGCTTCCCCGTCGATCGCACCAACCCCGCCTTCGCCTTCGCCTGATCGCCCGTCCCCATAAAGACATCCACTCGCCCCGGACCCACGATCGCCCCACCCGTATCCTGATCCAAAACAAACTGCCCCACCCGCTCCGGCTGAAGTTGATCGTTGGGCAGTTCTGTGTCGATTAGGGCCAAAGCGCCGGGTGGCATGAGCTTCTTATCGGTTGCGATGCTGCGGTTCGCGGTGACGGGCAGGCCGATGCTTCCGGTGGCTAATGCGCCTTGGGTATTGCGGAAAAAGACAAAGCGATTGTTACGCGGCAAATATTCATCGAGTTCAGCGGGATTGTCTTGCAAATATTGGGTGAGTCTTGGCAGGGTGAGTTCATCGAGTTTGAACTTGCCATCTTTGACCATTTCTTTGCCAATGCCGACGTAGGGATAATCCGTGTTGCCATCAAAGCCGATCGCCATCGTCTGCCCGTCGGTCAAGGTCAATCGCGCCGACCCTTGAACTTGTACGAGAAAGGCTTGGAGCCGATCGGTCATCCAGACGAGTTCACTGTTGCGGAGCTTGCCCTTAGACGCTTGGAGTCCGTCTTTGCCCTCTAGGTCTGCCCGCGTAGGATGGGGCCGAGACCAGCGATCGAAGTCACTGGGTTTGCGGTAGAGGGGATAGCGATATTCGGCGGTGGGCTTGAGGCTAGCGGCGTAGACAGGCTCAAAGTAGCCCGTAAACCCAACGCTCCCCTGACCGTCTTTGCCCGAAGCTTGATAGAAGAAAAATTCGGTTTGAACCTGTTTTCGCAGCGCTTCCGGTGTTTTGGCAGTTTGAACCAGGATTTTAAAACGCTTGAGGCTGCGCTGGACGCGATCGATCGTGATTCCAGAAATGGCATAGCGACGATAGGCTCGATCGGCGGCGTCACTGCTGAGATAGCCGAGGCTGCGATCGATCGATCGCACCAGAGCCTTGCGTTCGGCGGGCGATCGAAACATTAAGGCATCTAGCCCTAAATCTTCGGGTGCCGTTTTCAGTCGTTGAAGGGCGGGGACGGGGCGGCTGGGTTTTGTGCTGGGGACGGGTGTGGGTGTGCTTTGGGCTTGGACGATCGGCAATGTTGCTAGTCTTGAGGCCCAGACCATCGCTGACCCGAGAAGAACACAACAGAGACTGCCGAAGATTTTTTGATGATTCCGCTGCATACCGCCCTCATTTTCCACGTTAACCATATTAGTTCAACCCTCCCCCAAATTTAGGAGAGGGCCAATTGTGGATCTCAATCCGGGGAACTAACCATAGCGATCGACGCTACCGGAGAAGATCGGTTCCACCCGAATCCCCAAAATCGACGCAGGACGGATCACCATATATTCCCCTTGAATATTTTTAATGGGAACTTGAACAAAATCGGTGGATGCGGCTTTGGATTGAACTTCGGCGGTATACCACCGCTGGAAATCTTGCAGGGCTGGAAAACGGACTTCTTCACGATGGCCGCCATCGATCAGCAGATGGACCGCATATTCGCTTGGGGTTCTAGGCATAGCAATAAATTTCAATAAATTGATTCAGCTTATTATGGTCCGTCTTTTTAGGAAGTTAGCAGAGATTTTTAAAACTCATCTTCAACCCCGTGACCTAGATCACTCTCAAAAAAGACACAAATCACGCCTCTTCCTCTGCGCCACCTCTGCTAGATCCCCTCCGCCATCTGACTGGAAGCCGATCGGTCTCAAAGGGAAACCGTAATTTTACGGATTGGGATTGATTTTCGAGTGATTAGCTAGGGATTAAGGGGGCTAAATCACGTTTTCTATGTGATCCCAATCACAGATAGGGTTGGCGCTTTTACCGCTGACCCAGCAGGATAAGCCACTCGTTCGACCTCCATGCCTTCTCTATTGCTCACATTTTGTGTTGCCCTTTTTGCCATGCTGCAAGCTGACTTTGTTGACCCACTGTCCCAGTCTGATACCCGATCGGAGACCCAAGCAGAGATCGAATCAGAGATCCAGCCGGAGCCTCAACCGGAGGAAATCTCAGCGCAATTGATCGAAATTGAAAAGATGGCCAGCTTAGGCAAGCTCTTAACAGGGGTAGCCCACGAGATTCATAACCCGATGAATTTTATCTATGGCAACCTGGGCTATGCCGATCGCTACACCCAAGATCTGATGGTGTTACTCAACCTCTATCGCAAGGCATATCCAGAGCCAACACCTGAGATTGCTGAGCAGATGACCAAAATGGATTTGGATTTTGTCTTGGAAGACTTGCCCAAAATCCAGGCTTCGATGCAAATGGGGGCCGATCGGTTAAAGGAGATTTTGCAATCATTGCGGCTGGTGTCTCACAGTGAAGGCAATGGAGAACAGAGTACCGATTTGGAAGCTTGTCTAGAGAGTACGCTGGTGATTTTGAATCATCGGATGAAGGCCGTGGGCGATCGTCCAATGATTCAGATCGAAAAAGCCTATGGCCAACTGCCGCCGATTCTATGCAATACGGGGCGTATGAATCAGGCGTTGATGAACTTATTGAGTAATGCGATCGATGCTTTGGATCAGCGCTGGATAGAAAGTCAGGAAACTGGAGCAGGGTTTGAACCATTGATTCGTATTACAACGCACGTCAATTCAGACGACTCAATCTCTATCACCATTCAGGACAATGGTTGTGGCATGAGCGATGAGACACAGAAACAAATGCTGATGCCTTTTTTTACAACGAAAGCGCCGACCCAGGGAACCGGGATTGGATTGTCAATTACCCAGCAAATCATTGTTCAAGAACATGGGGGAGAATTGGTTTGTCGCAGTGCGATCGGTCAAGGGACAGCCTTTACGCTGCGGCTTCCAATGTGATGAGAAATGATCCCTGTCATGAGGTGCGCTTTGACCTGTGATTTGCGGGCAGCATCAACCTGTTTTGGTGTAAGGTGTAAGCTCATTTGTTCCTTTGATGATCCCTATGAAGGCTCCAAAGCGTCGCTATCGCCCAATTCGCATTGCCCGTAAGAATGGAAAACTCGATATTGATGCAGGCAGCTTATTAAAACAGTATTGGCGGGATCCCTACCACCTCATGCTGTCTGTGACTTGGAAAATGTTTTTCCTGTCGATCGGCCTGGGCTACCTTTGCTTAAATGCAGTTTTTGCGTTGCTCTATCTGTTGGGCGGGGATTCGCTGGTCGGCGCGAGACCGGGAAACTTTGAGGATGCGTTTTTCTTTAGTGTGCAAACCTTTGCCTCGATCGGCTACGGGGTCATGTCTCCCAAAACAACCTATGCCCATGGGATTGTGACCTTAGAAGCGATCATGAGTTTGTTAACGATCGCCATTGTCACCGGACTCAGTTTCGCAAGATTTTCCCGTCCGTCTGCAAGGGTGATTTTTAGTCAGAATGCCTTGATTACCACCTACAACGGATCCCCAACGCTAATCATCCGCACCGCCAATGCCCGTCATAATCACATCGTTGAAGCCCATGCCCAGCTTTACTTTACAAGGGATGAAGAGACGATCGAAGGCAATCGGATTCGGCGCTTTTATTCACTCCCCTTGTCCCGATCGCATACGCCGAGTTTTTCACTAAGTTGGAATATTATGCATTCCATTGATGAGAGCAGCCCGCTCTATCGCATGACGTTGGAGCGGTTTCAAGAATCCAACGGTCAATTGATTCTTTCGATTACCGGGGTCGATGAAACGGTGAATTATAATATCCACGTCCGCAACACCTATGGAATGAATGAAGTGCTCTGGGATCATCAATTTGTGGACATTATTTTCACCGATGAAGTGGGCGATCGGTACATTGATTACACCCACTTTCACAAGACCCGACCCCACTCCACCAATCCCTAGTGGTTAATAGCCATCGATCGACCAATGGGGCGCATCTGCGGGGAGTTTGTAAACCTCATAGGTTTCGCCAACAGCCCAGAGATCTTCGTTTTCCCAGCCTTCACCAGGACCGTCGATTTCTACAATGTCACCATTGCCATCTTTAACTTTCAACGTCTTGGTCCATTCAATTTCGCAGTCGATCGCATAGCCAATGGTATGGTTCGATCGGAGTGCGGGTTTGAAGGCAATGTCGTAGGCTTCCACCATTTCTTTGGCCATTTTGACCGATAGTTCAGGCGTATAGTGAACCCAGTCAATATTAACTCCGGGCATCGCAGGAACCGATTGAGGTGGCAAGCCTTCTGCCGCAACCCGATAAGAGTAATGCATCAGGTGAACGCGCTCGGGAGGTCTCAGGGTGTTGTTGATCGTGACTTTTGCACCTGCGGCTTGGACCGCTTTGATAAAGGCTTGAGCTTTTTGCCGGAAGGGAGAGGCGAGGTCCTCAAGGGAAGCACTGGCACGCTTGAATTCGACCCATTCTTTCCCGCTAAGCCGGACCCGGAGTCGCCGGGAAAATTCTGTCAAAATATCGAGACCGGGTTCAAAATCACTACCAATCTTAGTCTTGGTGGCGACGGAGAGTTGCTGAGCAAGGGCCGATCGGAACTTGGTATCGAGACGTTTGTAGACTTCCACCATGCCTCGGGTACTGTTAGCCCCGAAGGCTCCATCAGCTTGGAGAATGGGCTGGAGCTTGCCGATCGCCGTGAGCGATCGTTGCAAGTCTTTCACTTCTTCAGTGCCGTAGTTCAAGGCTTGTAACAGCCGCCCTGCGGTGAGATTGGCCACATAAAAAATAAAATTTTGTTGCAGGGCGACTTGATAGGTGGCGACATCTACAATGCCCGTTACGGTTAATTTATTTTGCGTCTGATAGGTGCGCGTTGCGGCATCCGTGGCCTTGCCAAAATCTCCATCGGGAGTGCCGACCGGAAATTTTTGATCCCGCAAAAACCGCTGCCAAGCCAGGGCTGTATCCCCTTTTGCTCCGATTTTGATGGGCGTTAGTCCCAAGACGCTTGCATTGAATGCCATAACTCCACTCCGATCGCAATAAAATAGTTGATAAGCACAACCTCTGTTATACCTCGAACCTATAAAAACTGAACCCTTTGGGAATCGCTGTGTAGAATAGGCTTAAACCAATCCTCATGTAAACTCACGCAAAACCATAGCTGGAGAGAATCCGATGTTAAAGGGCATTGATGTTTCTGAATACCAAGGTGACATCAACTGGAAAGCGGTGGCTGACAGTGGTGTGGTCTATTGTTTTGTGAAGGCAACGGAAGGGGTGGAAAGCCGAGATCCGATGTTTGCCAAAAACTGGGCAGGCATGAGAAGTGTGGGGATCATCCGCAGTGCCTACCACTTTTTTATTGCGAAGAAAGATCCAAAAGTCCAAGCGAATAATTTTTTAGGTTTGACCCGATCGCTCTGGGACACGAATGATCTCCCACCTGTTTTGGACTTAGAAAAAAGCTATGGATTGGGTGCGAATGAAGTGATTGATAAAGCGGGAATTTGGCTCGATACGGTGGAAGCTTCGATCGGACGTCGTCCTCTGCTCTATACCTTCCCCAACTTCTGGCACGAGACCCTGGGGAATTCCCCACGTCTCGGGGCCAACTACCGCCTCTGGATCGCCCACTACGAAACCAACAATCCCTGGGTTCCCGGTGGCTGGAAGTCTTGGAGCTTCCATCAATACAGTGAGTCTGGGACGGTTCCAGGCATTTCTGGTCCCTGTGACATGAATAATTTCAATGGGGATTTGGATACATTGCAGTTTTTGCTCAACTCAAAAGCGCCACTGCGAGTGGGAAGTGCGGGCAAGATCGTCGCTGAACTCCAGACATTGCTCAATGCTAAGGGGGCCAATATTGGGATTGCTGACGGTAAGTTTGGCCCTCGCACGGGACAAGCGGTCGCGAACTTCCAGAAATCCGTCGGTCTACTCGCTGACGGCATCGTGGGCACCAAGACCTGGTCCGCCCTCCAGTCCAATACCAAACCTGCACCGCCTTCAGCTTCAACATTAGTCAACGTGTGCAAGAGCTACAAAGCGCTTCCTCATCAAGAAAAAGCGCTGACCTGGCTCAACCAAAGTATTCCTGCGTCTGCTATGACGACCTTTGCCATTCAGTGGCGGCAAGTGACAGCCACCTCACCCATGGCGACCACACCGCTTCTCCTGAGCAATGTCTGCAAGAGCTATAAGGGCCTTGCCCACCAAGACAAAGCCCTCCAAGACCTGCAAAAACAGATCCCACCTGCAACCCTCGACCAATTTGTGAAGCTTTGGCGCAATGCTTAGTGATTCTAAGCTTGGGCTTCTGGCGCTTCTGGATTATCAGTAGCAAGTTGTTCTACATCCGACAATGCCATTCCGGTCAGACGAGCGATCGTTTCATGGGTTCAGGGTTCGACTCCGCTCACCCTACAAGTCATTGAGGGGTGAGCGGAGTCGAACCCCGGCGATGTATGCAGAATGCAGTTAAGGCAGTTAAGGCACAAATCGCACGAATTTATTTTTGCCAAACTGCAAGACTTGACCGACTAATTCCTCTGGGGTTTCAAAGGTTTGGTTGGGATCTGCGACTTTTTCACCGTTGAGCTTGACGCCGCCGCCTTGGATTTGTCGTCTGGCGTCGGAACTGGTTTTGCACAGGCCCGAGGCGCTGGTGATGAAGAAGATCTTGGCGGGAAATTCGATCGCTTTCACCGAAAACTCTGGCACCGAGTCCGCCTGAGTCGATCCGCCGATCAAGTTGGCCGCATCCGCTTGAGCCTGTTGCGCCGCCGCTTGACCGTGGTATTGACTGACGACATCTAATGCCAAAATCTTTTGCTGCTCGCGAGGATTTTCTGGCAGGCTCTTGAAGTCCAGTGTGGTCAACAAGGTGACGTAGTTTTCCAATAAGGCATCGGGCGTTTTTTCCAGCTTGGAATACATCGTCAGGGCGTCTTCATTCAGTCCGACGTAGTTCCCCAGAGATTTCGACATTTTCTGGGTCCCGTCCGTCCCGATCAAAATCGGCATTAAGAGACCAAACTGAGGCTTCATACCAAAATGTCGCTGCAAGTCCCGGCCCACCGCAATATTGAACTTTTGGTCCGTGCCGCCGAGTTCCACATCCGACTCGATCGCCACCGAATCATAGCCCTGCATCAACGGGTACAAAAACTCATGGAGAAAAATCGGGTTGCCTTTGTCGTAGCGATCGTTAAACCCCTCCTTCGCCAACATCTGACCGACGGTCATGGTGCCCAAAAGCTCCAAAATCTTCGTCAAATCCATGCCCGCTAACCACTCGGAGTTATAGCGAATTTCCAAGCGCCCCGGCGTATCGAAATCCAGAATGGGTCGCACTTGATCTAAGTAGGTTTCCGCATTGGCTTTGACCTGCTCAACGGTCAACTGCTTCCGCACATCAGACTTCCCAGTAGGATCGCCAATGCGCGCCGTGAAGTCGCCAATGATCAACACCGCCGTATGACCCGCATCTTGAAACGATCGCATTTTCCGCACCGGAATACTGTGACCCAAATGAATATCGGATCCAGTTGGATCAATTCCCAGTTTAATTCTCAGGGGTTGATCACTTTGAAGAATTTGCTGTTCCAGATTTTCATCGGGGCTGTTGACCTCGCCGGAGGGAAAGATTTCGCTGGTGCCTCGGTGGAGCCAGGAGAAGGTGCTTTGAGAGGTCATGGGTCTGCTTTTAAGGTGAGGGCGGATTTAAGGGAAAGACCATTATAATCAGTGAGTGGTCTGAGTCACCGTAATTTGCCCAGACCCCGCGCGATAAAATTTTTGTCAAGGCTTAAAGGTTCGTCTATCCTACTAGAACGATCGATTAACGCCTTGATTTACGGCCAAATCCTCATCCTGCATCCCTCAATTTTCAGTTATTACCCCCGTCATTACAAGAGAGAGTTGCCGTGTCCTCGAATACGTACCCCCGCCAAAAACCTGAAAACGAATCGACCGCGCAGTTCGTCGGCGGTGCGGGTAAAGTCGCAGGCGCAACCTTGATTGGGGTACTAATGTTGGGCAGTTCTGTGGTGGCTGGGGCGCTGGTGGGACTAGCGATTAGTTTTCAGAATTTGCCGGATGTGCGCATCTTACGCAACTACACCCCCAGCGAAACAAGTCACATTTATGACGTAAAGGGAAAGCATCTGACCAGTCTCCATGGGGAAGCCAACCGCGAAGTGGTTCCATTAGATGAGATTTCGCCCCACTTAAAACGATCGGTGATGGCGATCGAAGATAGCTATTTTTACTCGCACAAAGGGGTCAACGTCACTTCAACTGCCCGTGCGCTGCGAGCGAATTTCAACAAGGGCGAGACCAGTGAAGGCGGTTCGACCGTCACCATGCAATTAGTGAAAAACCTCTTCCTCACACCCGAGCGAGCGGTGACGCGGAAAGTAGCGGAAGCAGTGCTGGCCCTGCGGGTGGAGCAGGTCTTTAAAAAGAATGAAATCCTGGAGCTATACCTCAATCAAATTTATTGGGGTCATAACAACTACGGCGCAGAAACCGCCTCTCAGAGCTACTTTGGCAAGTCAGTGCGAGACTTGAACTTAGCCGAATCGGCCATGATGGCAGGCATCATTCAGGCTCCTGAGGAACTGACTCCGTTTTACAATATGAAGGCGGCGACGGAGCGTCAGCATGTGGTCTTGCAGCGGATGCGGGATCTGAAGTGGATTACACCTGAGGAAGAAAAGCAGGCCCGCAATTACAAAATTAAGTTGGGCAAAATCACATCTTTCCAGGGCAGTGAGATTCCCTATGTGACCGAGGCGATCGTTAAAGAGTTAACGAAAAAGTTCGGGCGGGATGCCATTCTGAAAGGCGGTTTACGGATTCAGAGTTCGATCGATACAAAAATGCAGCGCACCGCAGAAGACACGGTGAATCGCAGCTATCGCACAGGTGCAGACCAAATGGCATTGGTGGCCGTTGATCCTCGTACGCACTATGTCAAAGCCATGGTCGGCGGTTTGGATTACAAGAAAAGCCAATACAACCGCGCCACCCAAGCCCTCCGTCAGCCCGGTTCTGCATTCAAACCCTTTGTTTACTATGCCGCGTTTGCTTCAGGGAAGTATGAACCCGGTTCGACCATTGTGGATTCGCCTGTGGGCTATCCCGATGGTGATGAGATGTATTATCCCCAGAACTACGATCGGAGTTTTGCAGGCGCAATGAGTATGCGACGCGCTTTGGAGCAGTCTAGAAACATTCCTGCGGTTAAGCTGGGTCAGGAAGTGGGCTTGAATAAAGTGATTGAAATTTGTCGGAGTCTTGGGATTAAGAGTCCGATCGAGCCTGTGATTTCGTTGCCGTTGGGGGCGGTGGATGTGACGCCGCTGGAGATGGCGACGGCCTATGCGACGTTGGCGAATAATGGCTGGCATAGTGATCCCACGCTGATTATTCAGGCGACGGATAGTAAGGGTGGACTGGTGCTGGATAATCGTCCCAAACTTCGCTTAGTTTTGGATCCTTGGGCTGCGGCTGCGACCAATGAAATTATGCAAGGTGTGATTAATCAAGGAACGGCGACTTCGGCGCAGATTGGTCGTCCGGCGGCTGGGAAAACGGGTACGACATCTTCTGAAAAGGATATTTGGTTTGTCGGGTCGGTGCCGCAGCTTTCGACGGCGGTGTGGGTCGGGAATGATGACAATACACCACTCGGATCGGGGGCGACGGGAGGTACGGTCGTGGCTCCGATTTGGCGAGATTTTATGTCGCAAGCGGTGCGCGATTTGCCTGTGGAAAGTTTCCGTCCACCTTCGGACTTTCAGAAGCCTTAGTTGGAGAAACCGGGCTTTGCTGACGCAACGCTTCGCGAACGACTCCGCTCACCCCTCGATCTTGGTAATAACACCGGGGTTCGACTCCGCTCACCCCTCAACTGTTACGTGGGCTGAGCGGAGTCGTAGTTTACGTCCGCAAGGACTAGCCCGAACCCAACCCGAGTTTAAATACAAGCCTTCATTAATGAAACCTTACCAACGAGTGCCGATCGTCCCCACCCATGAGCCGATCGTCCCAATCCCCACGCCCGAGTTTGATCTCACCACACCCCATCCCTACGCAAAACTCGGTGCGCCTTATGGCGATAAATCGCCGTTTTATGTGCGATCGGGCGTTCTAACCCAGCTTCGATCGGCTCAAGCTACCTTGCAACAGATCAAACCCGGTTGGCGGATTCAGATTTTTGATGCTTATCGTCCGGTGGCAGTGCAGCAGTTTATGGTGGATTACACATTGCAAGAGGTTTTGACCCAAAAAGGCTTGGAGAAAACCGCCACTGAAGAAGAGCGATCGCAGGCACTACAAGAGGTTTACCAGTTTTGGGCAATGCCGAATTTAAATCCTCTCACGCCGCCACCCCACAGTACGGGAGCGGCGATCGATATTACGTTGGTGGACGAGTTCGGGGCTGCGATCGATATGGGTTCGGAGATTGATGAAATTTCACCCCGATCGTTTCCCGATCACTTTGTCGGCCTCGCTGAATTTGAGACGTTCGACCAAAACCGTCAGTTGTTGAAATTCGTGATGCAAAGTGCAGGATTTGCTCAGCACTACCATGAGTGGTGGCATTTTTCCTGGGGCGATCAGCTCTGGGCTTGGATTTCGATGCGATCGGCGGCCCAACAAACGGAACTTGTGGCAAAGTATGGCCGTGTTGAATGATGTCGATCGACAGTTCAGTGGTAGAATCTTTAACTGGCACATTATTATCAGGAAACTGACATGTCACTGGTTCAAGAAGACAAACAGAAGATCATTACCGACTTCCAAAAACACGAAACCGACACCGGATCCGTGGAAGTGCAAGTCGCAATGCTCACTGAGCGCATCAGCCGCCTCAGCACCCACCTCAAAACCAACAAAAAAGACCACGGGTCTCGGATTGGTCTGTTGAAAATGATCAGCTTGCGGAAGCGCCTTCTGGGTTACGTTCAGAAAGTAGACTACGCCCGCTACAAGACTTTGATTGGTCGCTTGGGTCTTCGTGGTTAATCCCGAAATATCCAGAATTTACACCCTACTGCGCTGTTGCTATTGAGTATTGACGATTATGTCAGCGGAATCCAAAGAGCCACAATCAACCTCCAAGCCTTCTCAAGCTGAAAAGGGAAAATCTCAGTCCTTACCCTTCGAGCCGACTTCTAATAAAAAGAAGAAAGCCGAAGTACAGCCTGGAGCCTTTATTAACGATCGATCGTCAGGGATTCCTGAGGTCGTGAGTCAACGGATGGGACGACGGATGGCTGTTTTTTCGGGAGTGCCAAGCTTTTTGGGAATGGCGACGTTTGTCGTCAGTTACTATCTCGTTTCGCAACAACATTATGATCTCCCGAATTCCGCTGTGTTGCTGGTCAGTCTCGGGTTCTTCGGGTTAGGAGTGGTGGGTTTATCCTACGGTCTTCTGTCCGCCTCCTGGGATCCAGAACAAGTCGGTTCACTTTTAGGCGGTGAGCAGTTTGGGTTAAATTTTTCGCGCGCTTCGGATGCGTTTAAAGAGGCCCGTCGCAAGGCACTCAAGGACGCAGAACGCGCTAAGAAGAATAAGTAATCGGAAGCCCCCCAGCCCCCAATTCTGGGGGAGTAAGATTGATTAGAACCTGTACTTAGAATCCCTTTCTAGTACGGGTTTTTCTTTATGCAGCGATCGGATAACCAACTAATGGATAATAGCAATCTGTTGCTTTGAGAACTGCGATCGTGAAATCAAACAATTCGCTTCTGACTGTCTTTGCAAGCCGTAAGATGGCTGCGATTCTATTGCTGGGTTTTGCTTCAGGCCTGCCCTACGCCTTGGCAGATGATGCCTTCCGAGCCTGGATGACGAAATCGGGCTTTGATCTTAAACAAATTGGTTGGCTGAGTCTCGTCAGTTTGCCTTACTCCTTGAAGTTTTTATGGTCGCCGCTGATCGATCGGTTTCGGTTGCCCATACTGGGACGGCGTCGCGGCTGGATCATAGCAACGCAGGTAGGATTAGTCGGCGTGATTTTACTATTGGCCGCGCAGATGGCCAGCATGGCAGGCATGGATGCCACGGCGAAGGCGAGTGCATTGAGTACCGTTGCGATCGTAGCCATCTTCATGGCCTTCCTCAGCGCCACCCAAGATATCGCCGTTGATGCCTACCGAACCGATGTTTTAGAACCTTTGGAAGTCGGGGCCGGGGCATCGGTCTTAGTCCTAGGCTATCGGATTGCCATGCTGCTCACGGGCTGGCTAGCGTTTAATTTGGCGGACAAAATGGGCTGGGCGTCGGTCTATGGCTTGATGGCGGTCTTCTTGGGTGTGGGCATTGTGGGAACCCTGTTTGCCCCTAATCCACCCCCTGCCAATGAAATAGAACCTCCGACGCTAGTGGATGCCGTTGTTCAACCCTTTCTGGAATTCTTTCGGCGGTTAGGTTGGCAAAGAGCAATTTTAGCGTTGGTGTTCATCATCCTGTTCCGATTGGGCGATGCGATGGTGGCGAAGATGGCAGTTCCATTCCTGGGTGTGAAGGGATTAGGGTTTAGTGATGGTGATATTGGCAATATTCGACAGGGCATGGGATTGATTGCGACGATCGTTGGAACCTTAAGCGGCGGTGCGGCGTTGAGTCAGTTAGGAATCAACCGATCGCTTTGGGTATTTGGAGGACTACAGGCGATTAGTAACTTAGGCTATTGGATTTTGGCGCTAGTCGGGAAAGACTATACGACGCTGGTATTGGCAATTAATGTAGAGAATTTCTGTAGTGGATTGGGCACGGCGGGATTTGTGGGGTTTCTCATGAGCTTGTGTAATCCGAAGTTTTCAGCGACCCAGTTTGCATTGTTGTCGAGTTTGATGGCAGTGGGACGCGATTTGATTGCAGGTCCAAGTGCGGGTGAGTTTGCACAGCGGTTGGTTACAGGATTTAACGTTGTTGGAACCAAGCCAGATTTGGCGGGATGGGGAAACTTTTTCCTACTGACATTAATAGCAGCGATACCTGGAGTTCTGTTATTGCCGTTCTTTGCACCTTGGAACGAGCGATCGGAAAACTAAAGCTTGAAGCTTTAAATCCTTACCAGAGTGTTTGTGATTTGCTATTCTAGACCATTGCTGTGAACAAAACGAACTCTCCCATGAACGATCGCAATCCACCCAAGCCGGGTACAACAGCCTATCTCCTAGAAGAAGTCCGCCGGGGCTGGCATTGGGTGGTCTTTGTGACGAAGGTACTGGGGCGCGTGGGGGGCTTTAAGGAATGGGGCCAAGCGATTCGGCGAATTGCGGGGCTGCTCACGTCACGGGCGCAGGGCAATGTGACGAAGCTGGATGGCCGATCGTTCTATGCCGCATCCGAGTTTCCCTTTGCGGGCGTTCTGGAAACCAACTGGGAAAAGGTGCTGCAAGAGGTAACGGCTTTGCAGGGTGAACATTTCATTCCTTGGAGTGAGAAGTACTTGTATAAAGAGGGCTGGAGTACCTTTGGACTCTACGCCTACGGGTTAAAAATTGCGAAAAATTGCGACCTTTGCCCCGAGACCGATCGGCTCCTCTCTCAAATCCCAAATCTGATGACAGCAGGGTTTTCCGCCTTAGCGCCGGGAACGCACATTGCACCTCACACAGGCTATCCCGATGGCGTCTTGCGCTGTCATTTGGGGTTGGTGATTCCGCCGGATTGTGGGATTCGGGTGGGCGATGAAACACAGTCTTGGCAGGATGGGAAATGCTTGATCTTCGATGATACGGCGGAGCATGAGGCTTGGAATCGGAGCGATCGGACCCGCGTGGTCATGCTGTTGGATTTTAAGCCGTAGGACAGTTTTTTGGTAGAATTATCCAAGCATTCGAAATGACACATGGGGTTTCGGGTGATGGTTCCCATTGTGTGTGATGCAGCGAGAGGCTTATGACAGGATCAGCGCAATTTGGAAAAATAATGGGAACAAGAGCGTGGCGAGTAGTTCGTAGTCTAGCGTTGATCTTCTGCTGTATCTTAATGACGGGTTGCGTGGACTATCAATTGGGCGTGACGCTCGATAGCCCGCATTCAGGTGAAATAACACAGCATATTCAACTCACCAACCAAAGCAACCCCACGGCGCAAGACCTGTTAAAACGCATTCGACAGCAGACTCGATCGGTTGATGGCCACTACAAAGCGCTATCCCAGAAAGAAGTGGTCGTGACCATTCCGTTTCACAACGCAACGGAACTGGAAGAGAAGTTTAATCGTTTTTTTGCCGCTAACTCAGAGCAGGATCAGGGATCGAATTCGCTGCCAACGATCGTCTCTAATTTGCAGGTGATCCAGAGCAACGCCTTATTGTTTGAGCGCGATCGGTTGATTTTTGATATTGATTTGAGTGCCTTGGGGTTAGAAGGAGCGGAAAGTTTGGTGGATCCCGGTAAGCTGTTCAATTTAGGATTGACGGTGAATGGAACTGCTTGGACTCTGAAAGCTGGACAGAAAAATCATATTGATACAGATTTTTGGCTACCGATGCCGTTAGGCTGGGGGGCGATCGCAATTGTTGCTCTGGTGGCAGGTGGAACGGTTCTGCGTCGGCGATCGGCGATCTAGTAGGAGTATGGAAGCATGAGTCGATCGACCCGTGATCTCAAGCGGCTGTTGTACTTTGGATTATTGTTTCCCCTGGTTGCCCTGAATGTGTGGATGCTGGGGGTCGTGCTGACGTACTTTCAGCAGTTGGTGACGCTGTTGATTGTGTCGGCGATTTTGGCGTTTTTGCTGGACTATCCGGTGCGGGCCTTTGAAAAAATTCGGATCCCACGGGCGATCGGCATCATTATTGTCCTGCTGTTGACGGTCGCTTTATTGAGCGTTGTGGCCGTCACGGTGATCCCGATGTTGGTCAATCAAAGTGCGCAATTGTTCGGGAATATTCCGGGGTGGTTAGAGGCGGCGAAGTCCCATGGTGTGGCGTTAGAGGCTTGGGCGAAGCAGCTTAATTTACCGATCGATTTACAGGGGTTTAGTGGGCGCTTGAGTGGACAGATCGAAAGCCAGAGTCAGGAATTAGCGAAGCAGGCATTGGGATTTGCGATCGGCACGTTATCCAGCTTTGTGGATACGATGCTGGTGATTGTGATGGCGTTTTATATGCTGCTCTATGGCGGTCAGCTTTGGGACGGCATGATTGCGGTTTTGCCGAAACCCTTTGGACCTGCGCTGAGTCAGGCGTTGAGATTGAATTTTCACAATTTCTTTTTGAGTCAATTCGTGTTGGCGTTGTTTATGACGGTGACATTGATTCCAGTGTTTGTGATTTTGAAAGTTCCCTATGCGTTGTTGTTTGCGCTTTTGATTGGGATTGCAGAACTCATTCCGTTTATTGGCGCGGCCTTGGGAATTGGGTCTGTATTTTTGTTGGTGATGTTGCAGGATTTTTGGTTGTCTTGGTGGGTGGGCGTTTCGGCGACAATGCTTCAGCAAATTCGGGATAATCTGATTGCGCCGAAGATGATGGGCGACTTTACGGGGCTGAATCCCATTTGGATTTTTGTGGCGTTGCTGTTGGGATTGAAGATTGCGGGGGTGTTGGGGGTATTTATTGCGGTGCCTGTGGCGGGGACGGTGAAGGCGACGATCGATGCCCTCCTACAACATAACCAGGAACAATTAGCACTTTCAGGGGCCACGCCAGAGTCCACTTTCACAGATCAGCATAAGAATCCCAACGCGCAGGATATAGATTGACCAGTTCTTCGTTCAATTCCGATCGAAGCTATAGGGAGGTCTATTATGTCTTTAGAGGATGTGTGGCGGCGGAAGAGCGATCGGGCTTTAGAGAAAGCGGCTAAAGAATTGACACAGTACAATGAAGCGACAGAAACGGTGATCCGGGCAGAACTTCATCGACGGGGAATGCCGATGCCTTTACCCTTTCTCAGGATTGCCTATGACCTCGCTGTTGCGGATCAGGGGACGGCTGACTATATTCAAGATCAAGTCCTGGCCATCCATCAAAGTCCTTGTCCGCGATGTAATCAACCCGGTCCAGTGGATATCCACACGTCCCACTGGATCTGGTCTATTGTATTCATGACGCAATGGAGAAGCCAGCCTCAACTCTCTTGCCGTTCCTGCGGTCGAGCTGAGCAGGCTAAAGCAATTTTTCTCTCTGGCTTGATTGGATGGTGGGGATTCCCTTGGGGACTATTGATCACACCAGTCCAGATCATTAAAAATATTTCTGGGATGATAGACGGACCGAAGGATACTGAACCCTCCAAGGAGCTATACCTCTTTTTCTATAAGCGGTTGCAGTAAGCCGTAGTTTAAATAAACAAACTGGGCGACACCTTAAACCGATCGCCCAACGCTTTTGCCTGAGCTTTGCTGATGGCACGTTTACCATTCACGGTTTCAGACACAACACCACTCGATCCCAAGACACCCACCAAATCAACTTGTCGAGTCCCACTATGTTCCATGAGATGCTGAAGAATCTCGTGGGGCAGAGAGTCGGGCATCGGAAACTGTTGTTCTTCGTAAGTGTCAATCAGCGCGACCAGTAGGTCATACAACTTATCTTCTTCCGGAGTCAGTTCTTCCTTGAAGTGAAGCTGTTCGACTTATTGCAGTATTCGATCGTATTCCGCTTCAGTCTCAATGACCTTGGGAATCGCATCTGCCAGTAAACTGATGTAAGTCATTGGATTAAAAGTAAGCATCATTTTTTCACTGAATCCGTATGATTGGATATATCGGATTAGTAAGCTCCTAACCCAGAATGCTGCATCCTGAACAAAACGATCGCACCCGTTCAGCCATATTTATTCTTTAAATAATAAAGGTAATCTCTACAGTCTTCAATCTTGCCATAGGCCATACAACCCTACTAAGCTACCAATCTCATCGCACGACATAATAGAGATTCTGAGCGGATAAGCCGCAGAAAGGGCAAGTCTTGTTAAGATTTAATAAGAAATCTTAACAAAAACCCTGTTCAAATCCGGTTAGGAGGAGTATCATCTTCTTCTACCACCATTACTACTACATACAGCGTCCTCATTTCCCGAAAAGTTCGTGGGTACGTCACATGTGGTTTTCAAAAAACCTCACAACCTATAAATCTCCTGTCCTATGGTCCAAGATATTCAGCGCACCCGTCCCGTCGAAACCACCTCAGCGCAAGCCAATGGCCAGTTTCCCGCGTCGGCTCCAGCCGCAAACCCCGTCTTCTATCGCACCTACAGCCGCAAGCTCACGGGCACCCGTCGCGAATCCTGGGACGAAGTCATCACCCGGACGCTCGGCGGCTTGGCAGAATTGGGCAAGTTCACGCCCCAGGAAAAAGCGATCGTCAACAAAATGCAGCAGGAACTGAAATGCCTGCCATCGGGACGCTGGCTCTGGGTCGGGGGAACTGAATGGATTAAGCGCCCCGAGAACTTCAACGGGTCTTACAACTGCACCAGCACCAATGTCATCGATTGGCAGGCATTTGGGTTGATGATGGACTTGGCCATGATGGGCTGCGGAACTGGGGCGATCCTAGAACCGAAGTATACCGATCGTCTCCCTGCTATTCGCAACAAAGTGGTTGTGAAAATGGGTTCAGGAATTGGCTCCGTGCCCGCGTTCCAACGACTAGAAAGCACGAAGGTGAATTTCAACGGCAACAATGTTGAAATCATCGCTGGCGATAGTCGTCGCGGATGGGTGGATTCTTACCAAGCACTACTAGAACTTTCGACCGACGATCGCTTCACGGGTGACGTGACGGTGACGATCGACCTCGGCAACATTCGTCCCGCAGGTGAGAAGCTGAAGGGCTTTGGCGGCGTTGCGAATCCCATTAAATTGCCCAACCTGTACGATCGCTGTGCGCAGATCTTGAACAAGGCGATCGGACGCAAGTTAACGCCTGTGGAATGCTGCATTCTCATTGACGAAGCCGCTGCCTGTGTCGTAGCTGGGAACATTCGCCGATCGGCTGGAATGCGTCAAGGAAACAGCGCTGATGCAAACTTTGCAACGGCAAAAGATAACCTGTGGCAACAGGGTGAAGATGGCAACTGGCGCATCGATCCTGAGCGTGACGCGCTTCGGATGGCAAACCACACGCGGGTTTACCACCACAAACCGACCAAACAAGAAGTCGTGGATGCGGTTCGTAAACAGTTCTATTCGGGTGAAGGCGCGATTCAGTATGCATCTGAAGCGATCGCCCGATCGAGCGCTGACTTACTCAAAACCCGCGATCAACAGATCGAATTCATCACGGCTTACGAATCTGGCAAAGGCGCTGAGTTCTTACTGGCGCTCAATCCTGGAATGCCCGCTTCAGAAGTCGAGCATCGCCTTGGACGCTATGGTCTCAATCCTTGCGGTGAAATCATCGGTGAAGACTTCCACTGCAACCTTTCCGAGATTCACTTGAATCAAATTGATCCAAAGGATCTGAAAGCGCAGGAAGATGCATTCACAGCGGGAGCATTAACGGTAGCGGCATTGCTGAATCACCAATTCACCGAACCCCGTTACCAAAAATCGCGATTGCTAGATCCGATCGTCGGCGTCTCCTTCACTGGACTCTTCGACTTCTTCGTCCAAGCCTTCGGTACCGAATGGCTCAACTGGTGGGAAGCGGGACGCCCGGACACCATGCGCGGTTTGGAGTTCAAAGCCAAAGAGCAAGAATTCTTGTCTCGCTGGAAAACGATCGTCCACACCGTCGTCGCCGACTACTGCACGAAGCACGGCATCAAGCCCCCCAACCGCTGCACCACCGTCCAACCCGCCGGAACCAAGAGCCTCCTCACAGGAGCATCCTCCGGCTGGCACCCGCCCAAAGCCCAACGCTTCATCCGTCGCATCACCTTCGGGAAAAACGACCCCGTTGCCTTGGCTTGCCTCGACTACGGCTACAACATCGTCCCGTCGCAATCTGACAAAGACGACGACGGCAACCTATTGAACGATCCGTTCGATCCCCGTTGTACCGAATGGCTCGTGGAAATCCCCGTCGAAGTGCCTTGGGCAAACATTCCCGGCGCTGACGAAGTGTCGATCGAAATGTTCTCGGCTGTGGCGCAGTTTGATTTCTACATGCAAGTGCAGAAGTATTACACCGCCCATAACACCTCTGCAACGATCGAACTCCGCGAGGACGAAATCGACGCATTGGCTGATGTCATCTACGATTCTGTCGCGACCAATGGTGGCTACATGAGTGCAGCATTGCTCGCACGATTCGACGCACCGTTCCCTCGCTTACCGTTTGAGAAGATCGATCGGGCAACCTACCTGAAACTTTCGGCAGAAGTGATGGAGCGACGGACGATCGATGATTTCTACGGCGCGTTGGCGAAGTATGACTCCGGCGAAGTGATCGCGGAAGGTCCAGCGGGTTGCGATTCAGACAAGTGCTTGTTTGAAGCCTCGAAGAAGTAACGCTGATTTAAGTTGAACCGAACCGGGTTGTCCGTTGTGATGACCCGGTTTTTTAAGGAGAAATTTATGGGTGATGCGATCGACGGAATCATCAAGATTGAACGAGTCGTGGCGGAGTTCTACATTGAATGTCCTGCTTTGCCATCCCGATCGTTCCGCGTCAAAATCCGAGAAACAACGAAAGGTCGTTATGTCGGCTATCCGAATGTTGCGATTAAGTCTTCAGATGACACACCAGAATGGTCCTCCGGTTTGGGCGAAACCATTAATGAAGCGTTGGAAGATACGTTGCGATCGTTTATGGCTTCGTTGGAAGGGATTCAGGGCGATCGGACGTTGTTGAGAGAGAACGATTTAGAATGGTCTGCCTGTGAAGATTTTTAAGGTGAATCAGTGAAGTCATAGCATGAAGGCAAAGTCAGGGGGAATCTCGCCAATGTACTCGAAAGCAACCGGACGATCAGTGTATTTGGGAAGCAGCTTGTAGAGGTCGTTAGCGTTTTGGGCATGGGCAAGAACTTCGCCGCGCAGCACAACCAGATTTTCATCGATATCCGTATAGGCAATCAAAAGCCATTCATCGTGATATCGCTGTTTCATTTGGTCAAGACTGAGAATTTCTGGCAATGGCATGTTCATAAATTCGCATCCCTTCAGCATTGTCCTGATTTTAGCGCACGGCTCATCCGATCGTGCGAGCCATATTTCCCAGCCGAGTCGATTGAGCAAAGCTATACTAGATCTTGTAGACCGTAAAAGGTAATGGCGATGCGTTATCAAGTCACAATTTATCGATCGGAAGAGGGCATCACGATCGGAGTTCCAGCGTTGCCCGGTTGCTGGTCAGAAGGGGATACTGAAGAAGAAGCACTGATTAACATCCAAGATGCCATTCAAGAATACTTAGCGGCTTTAAACGATCGGCTGCAAGGGATCGAAACTCGTGAAATTGAGATTGCAGCTTAATCGGACTTCTCCAAACTCGGTCGATCGCAGCAAACCCAAATCGAAATCGAAAGAGAAGCCGCTGAACTGGATTATTTGAAAAGTGATGCTTACCAATATCTTCAGCGAGAATGATCGACCGTACGAAATGCTCGTCGAGAGAGAAGTTCTGAACGGTTCTCACATTCGTTATAATCAGACAGTCCACCACAAGGCTTAACTATGCGTGCGATCGAAGCCACAGGCATTCTCAACACCCAAGGGCAACTCCAACTCGATATGCCGCGCCCCCAAGCAAAGCCTAGCCGAGTTCGGATTATCATGTTGGTCTCCGAAGACGAAGACCTGAATCCAGGAGAGTGGGAAACCGCGATCACAACCAACCCTAGCTTTGCCTTCTTGGATGATCCTGAAGAAGATATTTACACCCTGGAAGATGGAAAGCCAGTCAGCTATGAAGGGTAAGATTGTTCTCATCCAATTTCCCTTTGACGACCTCTCTTCTAGTAAAGTTCGTCCAGCTTATTGTCTGACGCGATCGATCGGCAGTTATCAACACATCATCTTTGCGCTCATCACCAGTCGCATTCCACGGACTCCACTCACCACTGATATTCTGCTCCAGCCCCAACATCCTGACTTCTCACAAAGTGGACTTCAGAAACCATCCACAATTTGTCTCGACCATTTGATCACACTTCGACAATCGATGATTCGTCGTGAACTAGGAGATCTTAGCCTCATCACCCAAACAGAAATATCAACTCTTCTGTGCCAATTATTAGTGCATTAAGATCAATGCAATCATCGATTTCGCCTTGCAGAACTACCCAATTTTCATCGATATCCCTACAGGCCATCAAAAGCCATTCATAGACCGTTCAGCCTCTGGTAGAATGGATGACAGAAAACCCCTGATTCATTGAGATTGCCGCCGTGACTGTAAAACCCGATTGGCTGCGTGTGAAGGCTCCACAGTGGGAGCGCATTGGCACGGTCACGGAAACCCTCCGTGATCTCAGCCTCAACACGGTCTGCGAAGAAGCCTCCTGCCCAAACATCGGCGAATGCTTCAATAGCGGAACGGCCACGTTTTTGATCATGGGTCCGGCTTGTACGCGGGCTTGTCCGTACTGCGACATCGACTTTGAAAAGAAACCCCAAGCCCTTGACCCGACAGAGCCTGTGCGCCTCGGGGAAGCCGTTCATCGCATGAAGCTCAATCATGTGGTGATTACCTCGGTCAATCGCGATGACCTGCCTGATGGTGGCGCTTCGCAGTTTGTTCGATGTATTGAAGAAATTCGCAAGCTCTCACCCCGCACCACGATCGAACTCCTCATCCCCGATCTCTGCGGCAACTGGGACGCCCTCGCCACCATTCTAGAAGCCCAACCCGACGTCCTCAACCACAACACCGAAACCATTGAAAAGTTCTATCGTCGCGTTCGTCCCCAAGGTGAATACCGTCGATCGCTAGAAGTCCTCAAACAAAGCCGATCGATCGCCCCCTGGGTCTACACCAAATCTGGCATCATGGTCGGCCTAGGCGAAACCGATGAAGAAGTGCGGGAAACGCTGCGAGATTTGCGCGCCGTGGACTGTGACATTGTGACGATCGGACAATACCTGCAGCCGACGCAGAAGCATTTAGGCGTGAAAGAATTTGTCACCCCCGACCAGTTTGGTGCTTGGCGAGAGTATGGGGAATCCATTGGTTTCTTGCAGGTTGTGTCGTCGCCATTGACCCGCAGTTCCTACCATGCAGGCCAAGTCCGATCGCTCATGGAACGCTACCCCCGGACTAAACCCCAACTGATCACCCCTTCTCAGGCTGTATTGCGATGAACGTGACGGTTATTGGGGGTGGGGCTTGGGGTTCGACGTTGGCCGCACTGATTCGAGAAAATCACCATGACGTGGCGCAATGGTCCAGACGATCGCCCCTCTCTCTAGAGACAGCCCTAGCCCATTCCTCGGTGTGGGTCTGTGCCGTGTCGATGAAGGGCATCCGGGAGGTCGTTGAGCAGGCGCAGGCGTTTGGGCAGAGGGACGGCCTTGTGATTGTCTCTGCCACCAAAGGCTTGGAAGCGTCCCTAGAGAATCGGTTGGAGCGTTTACCTCGGCGACCGTCAGAGATTTGGTGCGGTGGGTTTCCCCAGGCGGCGATCGCAGTGCTATCCGGTCCCAATCTTTCAAAGGAGATCCAACAGGGTTTACCTGCCGCCACCGTTGTAGCCAGTCGAGATCAAGCCGCCGCGCAACAGGTCCAGGCATTGTTTAACTCACAGCGGTTTCGGGTTTATACCAATGGCGATCCGATCGGCGTCGAACTCGCCGGGGCCTTGAAAAATGTCATGGCGATCGCCACCGGAGCCTGTGATGGTCTCAATCTCGGAACCAATGCCCAGTCTGCCTTAATTACACGCGGACTCGCCGAAATGATCCGCATTGCAGGCTATTGGGGCGCACAGGCAGAGACCTTATATGGTTTGGCGGGCATGGGCGATCTGATGGCGACCTGTAGCAGTCCCTTAAGTCGGAACTATCAAGTGGGCTACCGTCTGGCCCAAGGGGAAACGATCGAGCAAGTCCTGTCCACCTTAGAAGGAACCGCAGAAGGCATTAATACCTGCATGGTCCTCATGGCCTTGGCCAACCATGCCGATATTGACCTGCCCATTACGCAACAGGTGCATCGACTTTTACAAGGACAAGTGACCCCGATCGATGCGCTCAATATTTTGATGTCGCGGGTGAGCAAACCGGAACAAGTCAAAGGATAGATTCAAAAAATTGCGTTTTATGTAGCAACACCGGGCGGTTTGCTTTCTTTTCGTGACTAATAAAGGGGCAGCGAGTTTTTTGTCTTCAAAGAAACGATTTGATGAAGAGATTTCCTCGAAGCGCGCATAAGTTACGGACTTTTCAGGAATGTCAGAGAGAGAAGTAGAAGTCACTGCTAACCCGATCGCTCCTTTGAGTCTTTCCCGAAGACTTTTTCAAAAGATCCGAAGGCACAATGCTGTTGATTCATGGACGATCGCGGGCAGTCTAGATACATACCTCAAATGAGATAACCCGTCAAGGCGGGGGTTGTGATTTCTCATATTTAGGAATCATTCACCTACCGTTGATATCTGAGTTTTCCTATGGATGACCTTTCTGTGCTTACTCCCATTTTTGAATCCGCAGATGCCTCGGAGGTGGAATTCGAGCCGTCGCTGCTTGATCTTCAGGACCCTGACCTTCAAGAACCGATTTTTCAAGAAGTTGACCTTCATGAGCCGGATCTTCATGAGCCAGATCTGAAAGAGATTTCTTTAGAAATTGATGATCTCGATCTAGAGGAAGCGATCGAACTTCCCAGCAACGCAGGTCGCAGAACCACTGATTTGGTGCGGATGTATCTGCAAGAAATCGGGCGTGTTCAGCTTCTTGGACGGGATGAAGAGGTGACTGAGGCTCAGCGTGTGCAGCGCTATATGGCCATGCTAGAGCATCGCAATACTGAATCGAGTTTAAACAACCGATCGATCGCACTGTACGTCAAGTTGATTGATAATCGCGATCGGTTGACGGCTATTTTGGGCCATCGTCCGTCCTTGGAGCGTTGGGCCTCTGAATGCAGTCTGACGGTGCCAGAACTCAAGCCTGCAATGGCTGAAGGGAAACAAGCCTGGGCGGCGATCGCCAATCTATCAGTGACAGAACTGGAACAGATTCAATCGGAAGGTCTCAGTGCGAAGGAGCATATGATCAAGGCGAATCTTCGTCTGGTCGTCTCCGTCGCGAAAAAATACCAAAACCGAGGTTTGGAGCTGTTGGACTTGATCCAAGAGGGCACCTTGGGCTTGGAACGAGCGGTAGAGAAGTTTGACCCGACAAAAGGATATCGCTTTAGTACCTATGCGTACTGGTGGATTCGTCAGGGGATTACCCGAGCGATCGCGACCCAAAGTCGGACGATTCGGCTTCCGGTTCATGTGACGGAAAAGCTGAACAAAATCAAGAAAGCACAGCGTAAGATTTCGCAAGAGCAAGGTCGGACGGCATCGATCGAAGATATTTCGAAAGAGCTGGATATGACCGTGGCGCAGGTGAGGGAAGTCCTGCTGAAGGTGCCCCGATCGGTGTCGTTGGAAACGAAGGTCGGAAAGGAAAAAGACACAGAACTCGGCGATTTGCTGGAGACGGAAGAGCTTTCGCCGGAAGATCTGTTGATGCGGGAGTCGTTGCGCAAGGATTTGATGACCTTGATGGCGGACTTGACCGATCGGGAGCGGGATGTGATTCAGATGCGGTTTGGGTTAGACAATGGTCAGCCCTATTCTCTCGCTGAGATTGGCCGCGCCTTGGAGCTTTCCCGTGAGCGCGTCCGTCAGATCGAAGCCAAAGCGCTTCAAAAGCTCCGTCAACCCAAACGCCGGAATCAAGTTCGGGATTATTTGGAATCGCTAAATTAAGTAGTTTTGAACTGATACAAAAAGAAGGGAGACGATCGTAATACCGATCGTCTCCCTTCTTTTTGGAAATTACTCCAATATTCATTCCGAGGCGGTCTATCAACGAAGCCGATCGCTACGGCTTAGCAGGTGCAGACTCTTCAGACTTGGTTTCAGGTTTTGCCTCAGGTTTTGCGTCAGCAGGCTTTTCAGTCGGTGGCCGCTGGGCATCGGGCGAAACACCACCCGCCGACGGACTAGCCGATGGGCTTGGAGTTGGACCTGCCGCTAGACGACTGATTTGGTCTTTGACTTCCGGTGGCGCAACCAGCAAGGCTTTATCGAACAACGCCTTCGCCTCATCCTTTTTACCCTGCTCTTGCAGCGTCAACCCTTTGCCTAAATAAGCTTGGAAATCCGTCGGTTTCGTCTTAATAGCATTATCAAACATCCGTACCGCCTCATCAAACCGCTTCTGATTGGCAAAGGCACGGCCCAATAGCACTTCCACCGCCGTTACATCCACAGCACCGGGCGTTGCTTGATTCAGTTTTGGCGCATCTCGCAGGGTGTCTTGGAGCAAACCGATCGCCGCTTCAGGACGCTTTTGCTCAACCAACAATTGCGACAACTGGCCCAAAACCTGTAAATCCCCAGGCTGCGTCTTCAGCGCATCGCGATACACCTGAATCGCGCCTTCGTTATCCTTCAAATACTGCTTCGTCCGCGCCAACAAAATGGCATAGTCCGGAACTGTAGGATTAAGCTTGACCAATTTCTCTAAGGGCGCGATCGTCCCCGCAATGTCATTTAGCCCGCGTTTTGCATCCACAATCCCCCGGAGCGCATTGGGATTTTCAGGTTCGCGCTGAAGGACCGACTCGTAGCCCCGCACCTGATCTTCAAACTGCTTCCGCTGAGCATCGGGAGAAGCGGCAGCATTCACATTGCTCGGCACATCCTTCGGTGTATTCAGATAGGGAAAAATAGACACCCCGATTAATGCGATCGAAGCAAACGCTAGGACAATTCTGGGGAGCCATCGGTTGCGTTTCGTTTCTTCTGCCATGGGGAAATACCAATCTCTGGGGTTTAATTGCCCAGAGATTGTAGCGCAAACCGTCGAATTCGATCGATCGCTTATGGACCGATCGAATTCCAAGCCGGATCCAGGTTTAGGTCTAGCCCATTGCCGGACGTTGCAGGCTGTTGGGTCCCATCTCTTCCGAGGCCATTTTGACTTCAGGTTTGGGTTCTACTTCGCGAATCTCAATGTGATTGAGCAAGGTCGAAACAAACGCAAACAGCAAGAATGGCAGCGACAATACAAGGATCAATCCCACCACCGCCAGCGCAAAAATCGGACGACTTGCACCCATCAAACCCATCGCCGCCGCCAGACTGAGAAAAATCACCGAAAGCCAAACGATAATTTGTCCATAAACATCGCCAAAGGACAGCGTGCAGACCAACCGATAACGACGCAGAACGTCCAATCCTTGAATACGGCTATTCATATAAGACCTCAATTTGGATGAGTTTAAGTGAGTATTAAGCGGTTCAGATGACTCAGCTTAGAAGATTGCCCTGAGTTTGTGGGATTTCTCAATCTATCGGTATGGTTCTTAAAGCTTTGCAACAACTCCTAGTCGCATCTTGTAGCCGCGTTTCGACTCCGCTCAACGCTCGATCCTGGTCTTCGCAGTCTGAGTCTTCGCGGGCTGAGCGGAGTCGAAGCCCAAACCCAACCGATCGCACAACAACTGATAAAACCGATCGCTATCAATCGTCGCCACCACCTGAACATTTTTGGGTTTCCCCGAAGCATGATACCAATCCACAATCGTCCGTCCGATCGCCGCCTCACTCTGAAGCTCAACTTCCACAAAACAGTGACGAACAGTAAAAATAGTCGGGTCAATTAAATAAGCAATCACACAGGGATCATGCAGCGGCGCACCCGCAAACCCATATTGCTGAATATCATGATGGCTGTAATCCTCCAGCAGCTTCGCCACCAACGCCCCGATCGGCTCCCCAATCTGCCGAATCGTTGCTAACCGATCCGGCGTTGCGATCGCCTGATGGGTAATATCCAACCCCATCATCACGATCGACACCCCCGAATTCAGAACCATCTGCGCCGCATGAGGATCACAGTAGATATTAAACTCTGCCGAAGAAGTCACATTCCCATGGGTCGTCGCCCCACCCATCATCACCACTTGGTCAATGTTTTTCACAATCTCCGGACATTTCGCCAACGCCACAGCCAGATTGGTCAAAGGTCCCAGTGTGGCAATTTTCATAGGAGCTTCCGCCGCCAACAGCGTTTCGATCATAAAATCCACGCCATGTTGGGTTTGAAGCGCGATCGTCGGTTCTGGAAACGAAACCTGGCCCAACCCCGTCGCACCATGGACATATTCTGCGGTGGTCAACGATCGGAGTAAAGGCCGATCGCATCCCGCATACACCGGAACATCCCGCACCTGCGCCAACTCACAGATCTTCCGCGCATTCGTCTGGGTATGCACCAGCGGCACGTTTCCACCCACGGCCACAATCCCGCGCACCCGTAACTCTGGAGACCCAAACGCTAGGAGCAGCGCGATCGCATCATCGACCCCTGGATCGCAGTCGATTAGAAGATTTTGCATAGGACCGCGCTTCCCTGTTGCTAAGTTTTGCGAATTCGCTAAGTTTTTCAAATTTACGATTAGGCTGAATAATCGGAACTACCCGTTTAGGATAGTGTTTCCTTGCTCTTTCGACAATTTGAGATAACCAAATGCCTATGGCTTCTGACGCGATCGAAATCCTCACCCCCGACGAATCCCGCCGCACCATCACCCGTCTCGCCTCCCAAATTGTCGAACGGGCCGGAGATCTCAACAACCTCGTCCTCATCGGCATCCACACCCGAGGCGTCCCCCTCGCCCAACGTCTATCCGGTCAAATCCAGCATCTCGAAGGCATGACCGTCCCCTTTGGCGCATTGGACATCACCTTTTACCGCGACGACCTCGATCGCATCGGTGCCCGCACCCCCGAAAAAACCAACCTTCCCTTTGATCTGGCCGGAAAGCAGGTGGTCTTAGTGGATGATGTGATTTATAAAGGACGTACGGTGCGTGCAGCGCTGGATGCGATGAACGATTACGGTAGACCGAGTATTATTCGTTTAGCCGTGTTAATCGATCGGGGCCATCGAGAAGTCCCCATTCAGCCGGACTTCGTCGGGAAAGTCTTACCGACCTCTAAAGAAGAAATTGTCAGGGTCTACCTTTCTGAAATGCATGGGCGCGACGGCGTGGAACTGCTAAAAAGCTAAGTTTCGCACCCCAGTTTCCCAACCACTCAATACCGCTAGACCCCAAACGGAGATTGCCCGGATGTCAGAATCTTTAATCGCGACTAAAACGCCCTTAGCTGGAGCGTCATTATCGGATGAGACCCAAACTCGTAAAGCCGATCATCTCCAAGTGTGCCTTGAGGATCAAGTCCAAAGCCAAATCACAACGGGATTAGAACAGTATCGTTTTGATCATGATTGCTTACCAGAATTGGACTGGGCTGACTTGTCGATCGGAACCCAATTTCTCAACAAAGCCCTCAGCGCACCCTTTTTAATTTCCTCCATGACAGGCGGCACCGACCTCGCCAAAACCATTAATTTCCGCCTAGCCGAAATCGCCCAAACCTACGGACTCGCCATGGGCGTGGGATCTCAGCGCGTCGCGATCGAACGCCCCGATCTCTCCGAAAGTTTCAAAATCCGCAAACTCGCCCCCGATGCCTTGCTCTTTGCCAATATCGGAGCCGTCCAACTGAATTACAGCTATGGATTGGATGAATGCAAAAAAGCGATCGACCTGCTCGAAGCTGATGCCCTGATTCTCCACCTCAATCCTCTCCAAGAAGCGGTGCAAACCCGAGGCGATCGGAACTTCAAAAATCTCTTCGACCAGATTGAAATCCTTTGTGAAAATCTCTCGATTCCAGTCATTGGGAAAGAAGTCGGCAATGGCATCTCCGGTAAGATGGCCCAACGATTGATTAACTGTGGCGTACGGGCGATCGATGTGGCGGGAGCTGGGGGAACTTCTTGGGCCAAAGTGGAAGGAGGGCGTGCGATCGATGCCCGCCAAAAACGCCTCGGCGAAACCTTCGGGAACTGGGGCATTCCCACCGCTGACTGCATTCTGCAAGTGCGCCAAGTATCCAAGACGATTCCGCTGATTGCATCCGGTGGCATCCGCAATGGTCTCGAAGCAGCAAAATGTTTGGCCTTAGGCGCAGATCTGGTCGGGCTAGCCTTGCCCTTCTTAAAAGCCGCTAATGAATCAGAACTAGCCCTTCAAACGCTGACGGAGATTTTGATTGATGAATTGAAGACCGTTCTATTTTGTACGGGGAATCGGGACTTGGAGAGCTTCCTGCGATCGGACGCCCTCATCCATCCACCTGCAAAACGATCGCTCACTCCGCCACCACATCAAAGGCATACCTATAGCCTTTAAAGTTGGAATCTAGGACGATTTTGTAATCGCCAGATTGGTCGAGCTTACCGGACCAAGGGGCAGCACTATCTGCGGTGGCAACGAGTTCTCGGCCTTGAGGGGAAAGAATCATGGGTCTTGGACCGCGTTGCGATCGGAGGCGAATCGTCTGGCCCTTAAGCAAGTACATCTGGTAGCTATGGCTTCCGGTCCCGATAAATTCATCGGCGATCGTCACCCTCGTGTTTCCTTTAGCAAACTTAACCCGTTCTTCCTTCTGGTTACAGCCGCTGAGGGCGATCGTCTTGGATACCCAGCCTTTGGTGGGGGTCGAAATTTTAAGCCAGCCATCATTATTGTCAACGACGGTGACAAAGGTTCCGTTTTTCAAGGTTCCCACGACGGATGCACTGTCGGTATTAGGCTGCGATCGGACGTTGGCGGGCGGATTGGGATCGTCAATTTTGGCCATGGTGGTTTCGCAGCGCTCCACCTTGTTCAGATCGTCATTGTCTGAGGGCTTTTCTACCCGATCTGTAGGAGTGTCAGGGGTATCGACGCGAGTTATGTTGTCGGGTGCTTTTGTCTGATCGGTCGCTTTGTCGATCGAGAGGTCTGTTGGATCTTTAGTGGTCTGGGTGGAGAGCTTATCCGTTTTAGGCACCGCCGTCGCCGTAACGACCGTCGTCTCTCGCTGAGATCCAGGCTGTGCTGTAGGCTGCATGAGACCTGCCGCCGTACCACCGATCGCCGCTACAGTGACAAGGCTACCAATGATGACGCGAGGCTGCGAAAACAAGGCTTTGAGATTGTTCGGTTCCATGATTGAGGTCCTGAAAGTCTTTCTTAACAGGAGACTACAGAGATGAGACCCAAACTTCGGAAAATAGCGGAAATAATTTCCAAATTAACGGCGTCGCTTTATTCGGCAGACTTTATTCGGCAGACTGTGTTGATCGATGCGCGATCGCCAGTTTGACCAGAGGAGCCATTTTCGATCGCCAGTAGCGAATATCAGGAATCTTGGAGACGAGTTCTAAGACGGCTTTAGGACGATCATTTTTGAGGGCTGTCTCAGCTTGCTGATAAAAATTAGAAGCAGAAGCCCACTGGGTCGGCATGGTTTTAAGTAAAGACGAGGCTTCTTCGTGGGAGAGATCGTCGAGAGGAACTTGCCGAAGATTGTTCATCGCTCCCGTCAAATCACCGTTATGAAACTTCTCTCGGGCTGCCAGCACTAAGGTGTCTCCCGGCATCACAGCAGGTCCCGCGAGGGTGGGTTCAGCGACGAGCTTGACAACTTTAGAACCGGATTCAAAGGTGACGGGGATGTAGGGATTCACCGACTGAGAGGTTTTACGATCGGGATTGCAGGTGGTAACGGTGAGGGGTTCATAGACCCAGCCTCTGACAGGCGCTGAAATCTGAAGCCAGCCCTTATTTTCATTGATGA
>JAAFJU010000278.1 GCA_013298165.1 Synechococcales cyanobacterium bin31.maxbin.ball.101
CATTGGCGAAGGGCCGGACCAAGCCATGCTAGAAGCCAAGGCCCGATCGAATATTCAGTTTTTGGGGTGGCGATCGAATCAAGAGGTCGCCGACTACATGTCCCAGGCCAAAGCCTTTGTCTATGCGGCCTATGAGGATTTTGGGATTGCCCCAGTGGAGGCCCAAGCCTGTGGAACCCCCGTGATTGCCTACGGAAAAGGGGGAACGAGCGAAACCGTTAAGGATTTCCGCATTTGGGGAGATCAGGGGACTGGAATTCTGTTTGAACGGCAGGATTTGGCGGCGGTGGTCGAGGCGGTGGGACAGTTTGAGGCTCGGGGAAAGGCTTGTATCCCAGAGGTGGTCCGGCATCACGCCCAACAATTTTCTGCTGAGACGTTCAAAAGGAAGTATCTGGAGACGATCGATCGAATCTGTCAAAAGGAAGGTCTCGGAACAAAAAAACAGTGATTAGGGTCTAACCCCTGTATGATGTGGGTCAAGATTTCCCAAGAAAACTTGATGATTTGTTAATTTCTAAGTATTTTTACGTTTCCATTCTGGGTACTCTGATGACACCCTGGGTTGAAAATAAAACTTCCTAGACAGAAAACACCTGTATATTTTTCGTATATTCGCAATGTTTTCTCTGTTGGGCGCATGTCATCAATCCTCTCCTTCGTGAATGTTGAACCCCTATGCTCGCCGATCGACAATCGATTGAATCTTCCATAGTTGACCATTCATTGTCTCAGGAGTCTTCTTCTCAGGCGATTCCGATGCGTCCTAGACGCCGCTCTTGGGTTGACCGATCGACCGCTAAGCGCCTGTTTGACATCGTCTTTTCTTTGACGATTTTGGTGGTGGTTTCTCCGTTTTATCTCCTTATTGCGTTTTTGGTGGCGATCGGATCCGAGGGTCCGGTGTTCTATATTCAGGAGCGCGTGGGTAAGAATTATCGGCGGTTTGGCTGTATCAAATTTCGGACGATGGTTCACAACGCTGACCAGGTTTTGGATGATTTGCTCCAGTCCTGCCCGGACCTTCAACAGGAGTTTGAAGACAGCTTTAAGTTGAAGTGCGACCCTAGGATTACCTGGATTGGTCGCTTCTTAAGGGTGACGAGCTTAGATGAATTTCCCCAGTTTTGGAATGTGTTGATGGGGGATATGAGTGTGGTGGGTCCCCGTCCGCTGGTTCCAGAAGAACTTCCCCGCTATGGCGACAAGATGCCCTATGTGCTTCAGATGCGGCCTGGAATTACAGGGTTATGGCAGGTCTCAGGGCGAAATGATATTCCCTATCCCCAGCGGGTGCGGATGGATGCCTACTATGTGAGCCATCGCAGTTTTGCCATGGATACGGTGATTGCGATTCGGACGATCGGTGTGGTGCTGTTTCCTAAAAATAATGGTGCTTACTAAATCCAAAAATAGCTATTTTGCCAATTTTGTCATCTGCTATTTGGCTGATCTTTATCAACTCTTCTCGTGGTTTTAGCGGGTCTTGACTCGTCTTTGCGGTACATTAAGAAGCGCGAATTCTATGAAAGCGAATTTGCATATTTTGATCAAATGGCAGATTTGTTTTTGGAGGGGGCGGCGATCGATCGCTGAATGTGGGGATTACTAGGATCGGATGAGCAGACCCGTAATGGGCTGATGAAGCCGCTCAGTAGCCTTACATAAACTCAGTACAGAAACTCAGTAGAGTGACAGAACTAGATTTGCTATTGATTTGAAAACTTTAAATTTAAGGAGACATCGGGCATGACTCAACGTAGACGCGCACTGATTACTGGAATTACTGGTCAAGATGGGTCGTATATTACTGAATTACTCTTGGAAAAAGGCTATGAGGTCCATGGCATCATTCGTCGGACTTCTACGTTCAACACCGATCGTCTGGATCATATGTATGAAGATCCTCACGTCCAGGGTGCGAGACTGTTCCTGCACTACGGTGACTTGACCGATGGCACCATGCTGGGTCGGATCATTGAAGAAGTCAAACCCCACGAAATCTATAACTTAGGCGCGCAGTCCCATGTGCGGGTGAGTTTTGATTCGCCGGAATATACGGCTGATTGCGTCGGTATGGGTGCGTTGCGCTTGTTAGAAGCGATCCGTGACTACCAGGCTCGGACCGGAAATGAAGTGCGCTATTACCAAGCTGGATCCTCTGAGATGTACGGCAAGGTGATGGAAGTGCCGCAGTCGGAAAACACGCCGTTCTATCCCCGTAGTCCCTATGCTTGCGCGAAGATGTTCGCCCACTGGCAGACGGTGAACTATCGCGAGTCCTACAACTTGTTTGCCACCAACGGTGCAAGTGGGAAAATTGCCAAAAGGCAGTGGATCAGCAAGATCTGATTATTCATTTGGCGGCCCATGTGGGTGGCATTGGTCTGAATAAAGAAAAGCCTGCGGAGTTGTTCTATGACAACTTGATGATGGGGACGCAGTTGATTCATGCGGCCTATCAGGCGGGCGTTGAGAAGTTTGTTTGTGTTGGGACGATTTGCGCGTACCCCAAGTTCACGCCTGTTCCGTTTAAAGAGGAAGATCTCTGGAATGGTTATCCAGAAGAGACCAATGCGCCCTATGGTGTGGCGAAAAAGGCGCTGATGGTTCAACTAGAAGCCTATCGTCAGCAATATGATTTCAACGGAATCTATTTGCTACCTGTGAATCTTTATGGTCCTGAGGACAATTTTGATCCCCGTAGTTCCCATGTGATTCCGGCGTTGATTCGGAAGGTGCATGAGGCGAAGGTGGCGGGCGATCGCAGTATTTCGGTGTGGGGCGATGGTAGTCCGACGCGGGAGTTTATCTATTCGGATGATGCGGCGCGGGGGATTGTGATGGGGGCGCTGTCTTATAATGAGGCGGATCCTGTGAATCTGGGCACGAACCGAGAAATTACGATTAAGGATTTGATTACGTTGATCTGTCAGTTGATGGAGTACGACGGGGAGCTAGTCTGGGAGACGGATAAGCCCAATGGTCAGCCGCGTCGTTGTTTGGATACGACTCGGGCGAAGGAGCGGTTTGCGTTTGAGGCGCAGATTAGTTTTGAGGAAGGGTTGCGGCGGACGATCGATTGGTATCGTGCGAACGCGGCATAAGGGAGTCGTGAAACACCTTCCCGGACTTCGACTCCGCTCAGTCCTCGATTCCGCTTAGTCCTTGACTCGGAATTTAGTGGACTGAAAAAAGGAACCTTAAAGGGGTTCCTTTTTTTTTGTAAATTTGACGAGGATGCTTATTTGCCGATCGTTGTTAAATCGCGTTTTGGGCTGAATGTTTTTAAGGGTGTTGCTTTTTTGTACGATCGGAGGTTGTATTTAAAGATGCAAAAAATGGCTCTGAATCCATCTTTCCAACCTATTTTTTTGCCTTCTTGATAGGTTCTACCGTAGTAAGAAATGCCGACTTCGTAGATACGACAGTTCATTTTTGAGATTTTGGCAGTGATTTCGGGTTCGAAGCCGAAGCGGTTTTCTTCGATGTGGACGGCTTGAATAATTTCTTGTCGAAATGCTTTGTAACAGGTCTCCATGTCGGTGAGGTTAATGTTAGTAAACATGTTGGACAGGGTGGTGAGAAATCGATTTCCGACCATGTGCCAATAGTAAACCACTCGGTGCGGCTGTCCTCCGACAAAGCGTGATCCATAGACGACATCTGCTTTGCCGTTGAGGATGGGTTCGATGACGATCGAAAATTCCTTTGGATCGTACTCTAGATCTGCATCTTGGACGATGACGATGTCGCCCGTAACGGCGTTGAAGCCCGATCGGAGGGCGGCTCCTTTGCCTCTGTTGCGCGAGTGATAGATGACGCGATCGACTTTGGATTCGAGGTGGTTTTGTAGGAGTTCGCGGGTGCCGTCGGTGGAGCAGTCGTCAACAATGATGATTTCCAACGATCGAATGCCAGAGCTTTTGACGGCTTGGATGACGTTTTCGATCGTTGCGAGTTCATTAAAGCAGGGGATTACGACGGAAAGTCTCACGGAAGCTCACGGCATGAAAGTGCGTGAGTATTTTACCTTGATTTGGTTTCGGTTGGGATTTGGGGTTGGGGATTGGGCTTGTT
>JAAFJU010000269.1 GCA_013298165.1 Synechococcales cyanobacterium bin31.maxbin.ball.101
GCTAACGCGTGAAGTAGACCGCCTGGGGAGTACGGTCGCAAGATTAAAACTCAAAGGAATTGACGGGGACCCGCACAAGCGGTGGATGATGTGGATTAATTCGATGCAACGCGAAAAACCTTACCTACCCTTGACATGTATAGAACCCTGAAGAGATTTAGGGGTGTTCGCAAGAAAGCTATAGCACAGGTGCTGCATGGCTGTCGTCAGCTCGTGTCGTGAGATGTTGGGTTAAGTCCCGCAACGAGCGCAACCCTTGTCCTTAGTTGCTACGCAAGAGCACTCTAAGGAGACTGCCGGTGACAAACCGGAGGAAGGTGGGGATGACGTCAAGTCCTCATGGCCTTTATGGGTAGGGCCTCACACGTCATACAATGGTCGGTACAGAGGGTAGCCAACCCGCGAGGGGGAGCCAATCTCAGAAAGCCGATCGTAGTCCGGATTGCACTCTGCAACTCGAGTGCATGAAGTTGGAATCGCTAGTAATCGCAGATCAGAATGCTGCGGTGAATACGTTCCCGGGTCTTGTACACACCGCCCGTCACACCATGGGAGTGGGGTTCGCCAGAAGTAGTTAGACTAACCGCAAGGGGGTCGATTACCACGGCGGGCTTCATGACTGGGGTGAAGTCGTAACAAGGTAGCCGTATCGGAAGGTGCGGCTGGATCACCTCCTTTCTAAGGCTTAGTTAAGTGTCCACGTTTATCGGTTGTTATGAGATTAGAGGGTTTGTAGCTCAGCTGGTTAGAGCACACGCTTGATAAGCGTGGGGTCGTAGGTTCAAGTCCTACCAGACCCACCAAATGTACTAAGTATATGGGGGATTAGCTCAGCTGGGAGAGCACCTGCTTTGCAAGCAGGGGGTCAACGGTTCGATCCCGTTATCCTCCACCAAGGTTACAAGCTTACAAACTAATCTAATTTAAAATAAAAGTAGTAGACTAAGAATCTATGTGCATTGCTAATAAAAAAAGTAAAAAACTTTGCAGTGTAAATAGATAGTTAGGAAACTGACTAAAGTGTTCTTTAAAAAATTGGTAAGAGTTTAAATACGACATATAGAAAAGCTTTATATTGCTGATGATAAATTGGTAGTATGGAGAGTAAAGAAAAAATATGGAGTAGATTGTATAACAAAGAAAAAATCAAGTGAAAACTGATAGGATATTTAAATACATGGTAGAACTAGCAAAAAGAAATGAAAAAGGAAGTTAAATAACTCAGTAGATATACGAGTTATGGAGTCAAGAAACTAAGTGCATATAGTGGATGCCTTGGCGATGATAGGCGAAGAAGGACGTGGTAGGCTGCGAAAAGTCTTGGGGAGTTGTCAACGAACTGTGATCCAAGAATATCCGAATGAGGGAACTCACCCGAAAGGGTATTGGTTACTGAATAAATAGGTAACTGAGGCGAACCGTGGGAACTGAAACATCTAAGTACCGCGAGGAAAAGAAATCAAACGAGATTCTCAGAGTAGTGGCGAGCGAAATGGGAAGAGCCGACATCAGATACTTTATAGAACAGCAGAATGGAATGGAAAGTCCAGCGAAACGGAGTGATAGCCTCGTATGCGAAATTTTATAGAGAGTACTAGAGATGTCAAGAGTAGGGCGGGGCACGAGAAACCCTGTCTGAACGTGGGGGGACCATCCTCCAAGGCTAAATACTCATCATCGACCGATAGTGAACAAGTACCGTGAGGGAAAGGCGAAAAGAACCCCGGGAGGGGAGTGAAATAGATCCTGAAACTGTATGCATACAAACAGTCGGAGCGGACTTGATCCGTGACGGCGTACCTTTTGTATAATGGGTCAGCGACTTACGATCAATGGCAAGCTTAACCGAATAGGGTAGGCGTAGCGAAAGCGAGTCTGAATAGGGCGATAGTCGTTGGTTGTAGACCCGAAACCAGATGATCTATCCATGGCCAGGATGAAGGTGCGGTAACACGTACTGGAGGTCCGAACCCACTAACGTTGAAAAGTTAGGGGATGAGCTGTGGATAGGGGTGAAAGGCTAATCAAATCTGGAGATAGCTGGTTCTCCCCGAAAGCTATTTAGGTAGCGCCTCGTATTGACACCGCTGGGGGTAGAGCACTGTTATGATTGTTGGGTCCAATTAGGATTACTTCGTCATTGCAAACTCCGAATACCGGCGAGTGATATACGGGAGACAGACATCGGGTGCTAACGTCCGGTGTCGAAAGGGAAACAACCCAGACCGCCAGCTAAGGTCCCAAATTAATACTAAGTGGAAAACGAAGTGGAAAGGCATAGACAGTCAGGAGGTTGGCTTAGAAGCAGCCATCCTTTAAAGAAAGCGTAATAGCTCACTGATCGAGTCGTTCTGCGCGGAAGATGTAACGGGGCTAAGTATTAAACCGAAGCTGCGGATGCACGCAATATGCGTGTGTGGTAGGGGAGCGTTCTGTAAGTCTGCGAAGGTGTGTTGAGAAGCATGCTGGAGATATCAGAAGTGCGAATGCTGACATGAGTAGCGATAAAACGGGTGAAAAGCCCGTTCGCCGAAAATCCAAGGTTTCCTACGCAACGTTAATCGGCGTAGGGTAAGTCGGCTCCTAAGGCGAGGCTGAAAAGCGTAGTCGATGGGAACCAGGTTAAAATTCCTGGACCTTAATCAAATGCGATGGGGGGACGGATGATGAAAGGTTATCTGGGTGACGGAAGTCCCAGTTCTTGCACTATAGAAGTACATTAGGAAAATCCGGTGTACACATATTCGAGGGTGCGAGACGAGCTAATAATAGCGAAGTAATTAGAAGTTGTTCCAAGAAAAGCCTCTAAGCGATAGTTTGGTTAAGACCGTACCGCAAACCGACACAGGTGGATGAGATGAGTATTCTAAGGCGCTTGAGAGAACTCTAGAGAAGGAACTCGGCAAAATACTACCGTAACTTCGGGAGAAGGTAGGCCTGAGTAACTTGAATATGAACAATATGAGGGAGAAAAGGTTGCAAAAAAATGATGGCTGCGACTGTTTAATAAAAACACAGCACTCTGCGAACACGAAAGTGGAAGTATAGGGTGTGACGCCTGCCCGGTGCTGGAAGATTAAATGATGGGGTGAGAGCTCTTGATTGAAGTCCCAGTAAACGGCGGCCGTAACTATAACGGTCCTAAGGTAGCGAAATTCCTTGTCGGGTAAGTTCCGACCTGCACGAATGGCGTAACGATGGCCATACTGTCTCCTCTAGAGACTCAGCGAAGTTGAAATGTTTGTGATGATGCAATCTACCCGCGGCTAGACGGAAAGACCCCATGAACCTTTACTGTAGCTTTGTATTGAACTGTGAATAATTTTGTGTAGGATAGGTGGGAGACTATGAGACTGGGATGCTAGTTCCAGAGGAGTCACTGTTGAAATACCACCCTGAATTATTTGCGGTTCTAACCTACTGATCTGAATCGATCAGGGGGACAATGCATGGTGGGCAGTTTGACTGGGGCGGTCTCCTCCCAAAGTGTAACGGAGGAGCTCGAAGGTACGCTTGACACGGTCGGACATCGTGTCATAAGTGCAATGGCAAAAGCGTGCTTAACTGCGAGACAGACAAGTCGAGCAGATACGAAAGTAGGACATAGTGATCCGGTGGTTCTGAATGGAAGGGCCATCGCTCAACGGATAAAAGGTACTCTGGGGATAACAGGCTGATACCGCCCAAGAGTTCATATCGACGGCGGTGTTTGGCACCTCGATGTCGGCTCATCACATCCTGGGGCTGTAGTAGGTCCCAAGGGTATGGCTGTTCGCCATTTAAAGTGGTACGTGAGCTGGGTTTAAAACGTCGTGAGACAGTTTGGTCCCTATCTGCCGTGGGCGTTGGAATTTTGATGGGAGCTGCTCCTAGTACGAGAGGACCGGAGTGGACGTACCGCTGGTGTACCTGTTGTTTCGCCAGAAGCATTGCAGGGTAGCTAAGTACGGAAGAGATAACCGCTGAAAGCATATAAGCGGGAAACTTTCCTAGAGATGAGAATTCCCGAGTGAAATACCTCCTGAAGATACGTTATAGACCATGACGTTGATAGGCTGCGTGTGTACGCACAGTAATGTGTTTAGCTAAGCAGTACTAATGAATCGAGAGACTTGACTTCATAACTGGTATATTTAAAAAATAATACCGATTGATAGTCTACTATGAATTAAATATCTGAGATCTAAGATTTAAAATAAATGATACAATCAATTAAACTCTAACCAATTTAAGATGTAAAGGCTACAGCTTGGTGATGATAGCGAAGTGGAACCACCTCTTCCCATCCCGAACAGAACCGTGAAACGCTTCTACGCTGATGATACTATGGGTCTACCATGGGAAAGTAAGTAATCGCCAAGCTATTTTTAATGAAA